>JBIOXZ010000197.1:0-14404 GCA_044869895.1 Actinomycetota bacterium
CCCCCGATCATGTTTGACACTCGTGACCACCGGTTCATACCGTGCGGGCGTGAAAGCGCGGGTGGCGGTGCTGGCCTCCGGCCGGGGGACCAATCTCCAGGCGCTCCTGGACGATCCGGTCGTCGGATCCTGGATCGTTCTCGTGGTCTCGGACAGGAACGACGCGTTCGCACTGGAGCGAGCCCGAACGAGGGACGTGAAGGCTGTCGTCGTGGATCCCGCGACGCACCCCGACCGCGCGGCATACGACCACGCCCTTCGAGAGCTGCTCGAGTCGGAGCGCATCGACTGCGTCGCACTTGCCGGTTTCATGCGGATCGTCGGGCCGGAGACCGTGGATGCCTTTCAGGGCCGCATCCTGAACGTCCATCCGTCTCTCCTCCCATCGTTCGCCGGGGCTCATGCGGTTGCGGAGGCACTCGCGTGGGGGGTCAAGGTCACCGGCGTCACCGTCCACCTGGTGGACGATGAGGTGGACCACGGGCCGATCGTGGCGCAGGAGCCGGTGGCGGTGCGAACCGACGATGACTGGGACAGCCTGGAGTCACGGATCCACGGGGCGGAGCACCGCTTGCTCCCAGCAGCGGTCCGCGCGCTGGTCGAGGGGCGGATCAAGGTCGAGGGCCGGGTGGTGCACGTGCTGGGGGAGCCGGGCCTTGCGTGAGGTGCGACCGGTCCGGCGGGCACTGCTCGCCGTCTACGACAAGACGGGCCTGGTGGCGTTGGCGAAGGAACTGGCAGACCAGGGTGTCGCCCTCGTGTCGTCCGGCGGGACCGCGCAGACGCTTCGCGACGCGGGCATCGCGGTCACGCCCGTCGAGCAGGTGACCGGATCCCCGGAGATGCTCGGCGGCCGGGTGAAGACGCTGCACCCGAAGATCCACGGGGGAATCCTGGCGGACCGGCGGAAGCCCGAGCACGTGGAGGAGCTGAAAGCCCAGGCGATCGAGCCCTTCGACCTCGTCGTGGTGAACCTGTATCCGTTCCGGGAGACCGTGGCGGGAGGCGCGCCGGTCGACGAGGTCATCGAGAAGGTCGACATCGGTGGGCCGGCCATGGTGCGGGCGGCGGCGAAGAACTTCGAATCGGTGGGCATCGTGGTGTCGCCCCAACGATACCCAAGGGTCGTCCAGGAGCTCCGCAGGGAGGGCGGGCTCACGCGCGAGACGCGATGGGAGCTTGCCGCCGAGGCGTTCTCCCACACGGCAGCGTACGACGCTGCGGTGGCGGGGTGGTTCGCGGCGCGCGAGGGAGGTCTCCCGAGCTTCGTTGGCCTCGGTCTGCGCAAGGTCGAGGACCTTCGGTACGGGGAGAATCCCCATCAGCGCGGCGCCCTGTACGAGGAGATGGCCGGGCCAGGTCCGCTCGCCGGTGCCCGGGTCCTGCTCGAGGGCAAGGAGATGTCGTTCAACAACTGGCTCGATGTGCATGCCGCGCACTCGCTCGTGACCGCGCTGCCATCCCCAGCGGCGGTGATCGTGAAGCACAACAACCCAAGCGGCGCCGCGGTCGCCGCTTCGCTGTCGAAGGCATACGAGGGGGCCTTCGAGTGCGACCCGGTGTCCGCCTTCGGCGGCATCGTGGCCTTCAACCAGGAGGCGGGGGAGGATGCCGCGAGCGCCATGGGGGAGGTGTTCACCGAAGTGGTCGTGGCTCCCGGGTTCACGGACGCCGCGCTCGACGCGTTCGGCGCTCGGAAGAACCTCCGCGTGGTACAGGTGCCGGAGCCGGTCGCCGGCGGCCTCGACATCCGGCCCCTTCCCGGAGGGGCCCTCGTCCAGGATCGTGATGTCGCGAACGAGCCCCGGGACCGGATGGAGGTCATCTCCGCCCGGGAGCCCACCGCGGAAGAGTGGCGAGATCTCGCGATCGCCTGGACCGTTGCGGCGCACGTAAAATCGAACGCCATCGTGTTCGCCAAGGACGGGGCGACCGTGGGGATCGGCGCCGGACAGATGTCCCGGGTCGACGCGTCATGGATCGCCGTCCGAAAGGCCGGGGACCGAGCCGAGGGCGCGGCGATGGCGAGCGACGCGTTCTTCCCGTTCCCCGACGCACTCGAGGTGGCCGCCCAGGCCGGTGTGACGGCGGTGATCCATCCGGGGGGATCAGTGCGGGACGAGGATGTGCTGACGGCGGCGGAGGCGCGTGGCATGGCAGCCGTCGTCACCGGCCGCCGGCACTTCCGGCACTGATGGAGCGGATCCGCCGTTTCGCTCTCTGAGGCCCCAGTAGGATTCCCGCCGTGACGGCGTCCATCATCGACGGCAGGGCCATCGCCAGCCAGATCCGATCCGAGGTCGCGCAGCGGGTCATGGCCCTTGTGGACGACGGCGTGCAGCCGGGCCTCGCCGCGGTACTGGTGGGCGAGGACGAGGCGTCCCACATCTACGTCGCCACCAAGCAGAAGGCCTGCGCGGACGTGGGGATCCGCTCCGAGCAGGTCAATCTGCCGGCCTTCGTGACCGAAGGCGAGTTGCTCGCCGCCATCCGGCGGCTGAACCGGGACCCGCAGATCCATGGGGTGATCGTGCAGCTGCCCCTTCCCCGACACATCTCCGAGCTCCGAGCCCAGTCGGCGATCGATCCGTCCAGCGACGTCGATGGGCTTCACCCCATGAACGTTGGGCTCATGGTCCGGGGGGAGCCTGCCTTCCCCCCGGCGACACCGTACGGGATCGTCGAGCTCCTGCTCCGCTCCGGCGTCCAGCTCGAAGGCGCCGAGGTCGTGGTCGTGGGGTACGGGGAACTGGTGGGGGCTCCGCTGTCGATCATGCTGGCGCAGGACTCGATCAGGGGAAACGCCACAGTCACCATCAGCCACGTGAGGACCCGCAACCTGGCAACCCACACCAGACGCGCGGACATCCTCGTCGCGGCTGCGGGCGTCCCGGGACTGATCACGGCCGACATGGTGAAACCGGGGGCGGTCGTCGTGGACGTGGGAGTCCATCGAACCGACGACGGGCTCGTGGGCGACGTTCGGTTCGACGAGGTCAAGGAAGTGGCGGGGATGATCACGCCGGTGCCCGGTGGGGTTGGTCCGATGACCGTCGCCATGCTGCTCGTGAACACCGTTACTGCCGCCGAGCTCCTGACCGAGAAGCGTTGAGCGAGACGCCGAGTCGCCTGGGGCGGATCCTGCGCGCGGGCCGGTTCTGCGTCACGGCCGAGGTCGTGCCCCCGCGCTCCGGGGATGCGGCCCCCGTCACCGCTCAAGCACGGGAGCTCGTCGGGTACGCCGACGCCGTCAACGTCACCGACAATCCGGCATCAACCGCCCACATGGCACCGCTGGCCGGCGTGGCGGTCGTCGCCGACGCGGGCATCGAGCCCATCCTCCAGCTCACGTGCCGCGACCGGAACCGACTGGCCCTGACGGCCGACCTCCTCGGGGGCTGGGCCCTGGGTGCGCGGGGGGTCCTGTGCTTGTCGGGCGACCCCGTGGCCCGGGGAGACCATCCCGACGCGAAGGAGATCTACGACCTCACGGTGCTCGACCTCATTCGTCTGGCGGCCGGCCTCCGCGACGATGGTCGGCTGCTGTCCGGCGCGACCATCGAGGGGCCGCCCCTGTACCTGATCGGTGTGGCAGACCTCCCGCTTGCCGAGGGCTACGACCCGGCGCGTCTGGAGGCGAAGATCGATGCGGGGGCCGACTTCGTGCAGACGCAGATCGTCTACGACGTCGATGCCTTCGCCGCGTGGGCGGATGCGGCCAGGTCCCGAGGGGTGTTCGATCGGGTGGCGGTCATCGCAGGGGTGGCTCCACTTCGGAGCGCTAGACAGGCTCGGCTGGTGGCGTCGCTGCCGGGCGTAAGCGTGCCCGCGGACGTTCTCCACGGGCTGGCGGATGCCGGCCCCGATGCGGAGGACGAGGGCAGCCGCTTGGCCATCGGCATCGTGAACGGAATACGGGAGATCTCGGGGCTGGCCGGCGTTCACGTCATGGGTCTGGGACAAGAGGCGGCGGTCCGCCGGGTGGTCGAGGGGGCCGGACTGCTCCCGCGTCCGGTCGCGGCCGCCTAGACTCCTCGAAAGCGGGGGCGGGGGAGGAAGCGATGGCGGAGATCGTCACGATCGAAGGGAACCAGTACGTAAGGCGGAACCCCCTCGGAGTGCTGGGACTCACGTTGATCACGTTGGGGATCTACGGATTCTACTGGTACAAGATCAACGAAGAGATCAAGAATTTCACCAAGGACGAGACGATCAGCCCGGTGCGATCGCTCATGGCGGTCATCTTCGGCTGGCTGATCATCGTGCCGCCATTCATCGCCGTGTACAACACGGCGAAGCACGTTCAGGAGATGGAAGAGCGGGCGGGTGTCCAGCAACAGATCGAGCCCGCATTGGCGGTCATCTTCTTGATCCTCATCTCGATCGTGATCGGCCTCTACGCACAGGAGCACGTAAACCGCGTGTGGGACAAGGCATCGGGTCAGCAGGCGCCGGTAGCGCTCCCCATGCCGCCTCAGCCGCCGGCCATCCCTCCCGGGTAAGGCGTGCTCCGGCCAGCGCCACCGGTTCAGCCGCGGTGATCGATGGGGACGTAGTCCTGATCGCGGGGTCCGATGTAGTCCGACTCGGGGCGGATCAGACGGTTGTCCGCGTACTGCTCGCGCACGTGCGCGGTCCATCCGACCATGCGCGCCAAGGCGAACACGGGCGTCATGAGGTCGGTGGGGATCTCGAGGTAGCGGTAGACGCTGGCCGCGAAGAAGTCCACGTTCGCGTGGAGTCCCTTCTCCTGGCCCACGACGCGCTCGATCTCGGCCGAGATGTCGAACCAGCGGGTGTCGCCCTTCCGTTCGCCGAGCTCCTGCGAGAGCTTGCGAAGATGGGTGGCCCGAGGGTCTTCGGTCTTGTACACGCGGTGCCCGAACCCCATGATCCGCTCCCGCCGGCCCAGCCGTTCCTTGATGTAACGCTCGGCCTTGGCCGGGTCGCCCACCTCCTCCAGCATCTTCATGGCCTCCTCGTTGGCACCGCCATGGAGTGGGCCCTTGAGGGCGGCGATGGCCCCGGTGATCGCCGAGAACATGTCCGAAAGGGTCGAGGCGATCACCCGGGCGGTGAACGTGGAAGCATTGAAGGTGTGGTCCGCGTAGAGGATCAGCGTGGTGTCCAGGGCCGCGGCGTCGAGCTGCTCCGGTTCGTTTCCGGACAGCATGTACAGGAAGTTCGCCGCGTGCGGGAGCTTCGGGTGGGGTGGCACGACCATCTCACCCGTTCGCATCCGGTGGTACATCGCGATCAGCGTGGGGGTCTTCGCGATGAGGCGAACGGCCTTGCGCTCGTTCGCCTCGGCACCGTTGTCCCACCCGTCGGGGTCGTAGGCGGACGCGGCGGAAACGCCGGTCCGAAGCATCGACATCGGCGAGGTCTGCTCGGCCAGGGTCGGCATCAGTCCCTCGAGGAACGGCGAGACCTCTCGCTCGGAGACCAGCCGTTCGGAAAGGTCGTCGAGCTCGGGCTCGGTCGGGAGCCGGAGGTTGTGCAGGAGGTAGGTGACCTCCTCGAAGGTCGACTTGGTCGCCAGGTCGTGGATGTCGTAGCCCACGTACCACAAGCGCCCCTGCTTGCCGTCGACGTCGGACAGCCTGGTCGATGCGGCGATGACCTCTTCCAAACCCCTTTGCGACACCGCCCTACCCCCATCCTGAACGGAGGTTCCAAACCACCACCCACCAAGGGTACCGCGCGGCACCCGTCGCGCAGCCACCCGTCGGTCACGAGGACGCCTCCGGGCCGCGCTGCCAGAATGGGGCCCAACCGAGAACCAGGGGCGCCCGACGACCTTCGAAGGAGCGGAGCATGGCGACGTACCGCGTGACGCTCATCCCGGGGGACGGCGTCGGCCCCGAGCTGTCGGATGCCACCCGCCGGGTCCTGGAGGCGACCGGTGTCGGATTTGACTGGGACGTCCAGGAGGCAGGCGCCGATGTCGTGGACCGGTACGGGACGCCCCTTCCCGACCCCGTCCTCGAATCGATCCGGCGCAACCGGGCGGCCATCAAGGGTCCCATCACCACCCCGGTGGGCAGCGGCTTTCGGAGCGTGAACGTGGCGCTTCGAAAGGAGCTCGACCTTTACGCGTGCCTCCGGCCGTGCAAGTGGTACCGAGGCGTCCGATCTCGGTACGAGGACGTGGACGTCGTCATCGTCCGAGAGAACACCGAGGACCTGTACGCTGGGATCGAGTTCGAGGAGGGCTCGCCCGGAGCGAAGGAGCTGATCGAGTTCATCGCCGAGAAGACCGGGAAGCGCATCCGCGATGACGCCGGCATCTCGATCAAGCCGATCTCGGCGTGGGGGACCGAGCGGATCGTCCGATTCGCCTTCGACTACGCCCGGAGCTCCGGCCGCACGAAGGTCACGGCAGTGCACAAGGCGAACATTATGAAATTCACCGACGGGCTGTTCCTGGAGACCGCCAGACGGGTGGCGGAGGCCTACCCCGACATCGACTTCGAAGACCGGATCGTCGACAACCTCACGATGCAGCTCGTCCAGCGGCCCGAGGAGTACGACGTCCTCGTCCTGCCGAACCTGTACGGCGATATCGTCTCGGACCTGTGTGCCGGCCTCATCGGCGGCCTCGGCGTGGCGCCGGGCGCGAACATCGGGGACGAGGCTGCGGTGTTCGAGGCGACCCACGGGAGCGCCCCGAAGTACAAAGGGATGAACAAGGTGAACCCCATGGCCATGATGCTGTCCGGCGTCCTGATGCTGCGGTACCTCGAAGAGACGGAAGCCGCGAACCGGCTGGAGTCAGCGATCGCGGCCGTGATCGCCGAGGGGAAGTCGGTCACCTACGACATGAAGCCGAGCCGCGACGACCCGACCGCCGTCGGCACGTCCCAGGTCGCCGATGCGGTCATCGAGAAGCTCCAGGCCTGACATGCGAGTGACCATCGTCGGGAGCGGGTTCGTTGGCCAGACCACCGCGATGCGGGTTGCGGAGAAGGGGCTGGCCGAGGTGGTCCTGATCGACATCGTCGAGGGGTTGCCGCAGGGACTGGCCCTCGACATCAAGGAGTCCTCGCCGATCGAGGGGTTCGAGCCGAACGTCACCGGAACGAACGACTACGCCGACACGGCGGGATCGGATGTCGTGGTCATCACCGCCGGGTTCCCCAGACAGCCGGGCATGAGCCGGATGGATCTCCTGGGCAAGAACGCGACGGTGGTCCGTGACGTCGTGGAGAACGTCGTGCCGGGGTCACCGGATGCCGTGATCGTCGTGGTGACAAACCCGCTCGACGAGATGACATTCCTGGCATCGGAGGTCTCGGGGTTCCCCAAGCAGCGCGTCGTGGGGATGGCAGGGGTGCTCGATTCGGCGCGGCTGCGGTACTTCATCGCCGAGGAGCTCGGGGTGCCGCCGTCCACGGTCGAGGCCATGACGCTCGGTTCGCATGGCGAGTCGATGGTGCCCTTGCCTCGTCATGCCACAGTGGCCCGTAAGCCGCTCACCGAGCTGGTGGACGAGACGACGCTGGAGCGGCTGTACGGGCGCACCCGCGACGCGGGAGCCGAGATCGTCGCGCTGCTGAAGAAGGGGAGCGCCTACTACGCGCCCTCCGCCGCCATCGCTGGGATGGTCCAGGCCATCGCCCGGGGGGACGGCGACGTGCTCCCTGCGTGCGCATGGTGCGAGGGCCAGTACGGGATCCGGGACGTCTACGTGGGCGTCCCGGTCCGTCTTTCCCCCTCGGGCGTCGGGGAGATCGTGGAGCTCGACCTGAACGAGGACGAGATGGGGGCGCTTCGCGCAGCTGCCGAAGGCATCCGCGCGAAGTGCGCCGATCTGGCGAAGCTCTAACCTTCCGGGGTCGGAGTCCGAGCCGCCCAGGCCAGGCTGAGCGCGCATCCCAGCGCGACGATGACTCCTCCGGCGATGACGAGAACGATCCCGGGGCGCAGCGAGACGCGGAACCGCCGGCTGAATGTCGATTCGATCCGGGCCCTGACCTCCCCGTAGGGCAGCCCGAGCTCCGTTGCCAGGGCCCTGGCGATGCGGTCACGCTGGCTCGGCGAGCTGAAGCGCGCGTTCGCCCGGATGGCCGCCGAACCGGCCAGAGCGGTCGCGATCAGTCCCAGCGCCAGGATGGCCACGGCCACGGCGTGTCGGGCGCGAGGCGGCCGAACAAGGCGCATCAGGATCATCCCGAACAGCACAGCGAGACCGATCGCCAGGGTGATCGTTCCCTCCCACATGTCCACGCCTCGGGTCGGAGTGCTGAAGGGTTGCACGGTGGCCCAGTCCATCAGCGAGCCGAGCGAGACCAGCAGCCCACCCAGCGTGAGCGCGAGGAAGCCGCCCAGCCGAATCATCGGGGGGCGCGCCGTCGAGACGATCTCTCTCCCCATGGTGGGCGCCAGTGTGGCATCCGGTCCGGGCGCCGGGAAGCAGGCGCGCGTAGGATGCATCTGTGGCGAGGTTCTTCCAGCTGGTCGCCGAGCACACCCGCAACTTCTTCACCAACTGGCGGGAGTACGACGGGCCGGTTGGAACGAAGCTCGCGCTGACGATTCGCAACCGGGCCCGGGCCACCTTCTCAACGGCCCAGTGTTGCGGGCATCCCGGCGAACCGGGTTGCTGACAGGTCCAGGACGAGGGCCCCGGTTCGGGGCCCGAGCACCGCGGCGGCAGGGGCTGATGCTCGCTACCGCTTGGCCCGGCTCTTCTTTCCCGTGGTGGCCTTGGTCGTGCGCTCCTTCGCCGTTGTGGTCTTGGACTTGGCCCCGCTCGGCTTGCTCTTTGACACCCCCGCCGCGGCGACGATCTTGGCGGCCCCGCCGCTCGGGCTGAACACCGATTCGTGGCCATCGCTCCACCGGACCCGGTATCGGATCGCCACCGCTCCCTGGATGACCTCCAGGATCTCTCCTTCGCGGGTCGGCTGGCCCACGGCCTCGGACTCGACCTCGATCCACTCTCCAGGCTTCCCGGTCATCGGCGAACCTCCATCCTCGCGTCGTCCCATCCATCCTCACGCGCTCGACGACCCGAGCCTACCCCGGAGTCTCCTCCGGTCGCACGGCGTCCGCCACGGCCTGGGCCACGTCGGCCGTCGAGGCCGTCCCCCCGAGATCGGGGGTCCGCACTGTTCCGTCCGACAACACGCGGTCCACCGCCGCCTCCACCGACCGTGCGGCGGTGCCCTCCCCCAGGTGCCGGAGCATCATCGCTCCCGACAGAATCATGGCCACCGGATTCGCCCGCCCCGTCCCCGCGATGTCCGGGGCGCTCCCGTGGACCGGCTCGAAGACCGCGTACTCCCAGCCGAGGTTGGCCCCCGGCGCCAGGCCGAGGCCGCCGACCAGCCCGGCAACCAAGTCGGAGAGGATGTCGCCGTACAGGTTCGGCAGGAGCAGCAGATCGAAGTCCCCGGGTGAGCGGGTGAGCCGCATGGACAGGTGATCGATCTGCATCTCACCCGCATCGACGTCCCTGTTCTCCGCGGCCTCCTCCCGGAAGATCCGCAGGAACAGCCCGTCGGAGAACAGCATGATGTTCGCTTTGTGGCCGAGCGTGATGGACGCTCGTCCGTGCGTCCGGGCGAACTCGAACGCGAAGCGCACGATCCGCTTGGCCCCGGTCACCGAGATGGGCTTCGCCGTCACACCGGCGTCCTTTCGGATCTCGTGGCCGAGCTCCTCCAGCTTCCGCCGGAGCTCCTCGGTCTCGGGCGCTCCCCGCTCGAACTCGATCCCGGCGTACAGGTCCTCGGTGTTCTCCCTGATGACGACGAGGTCGACGTCCGGATGGCGAGTGGGGACGCCGGGAAGCGAGCGCGACGGCCGCACCGCGGCGAACAGGTCGAGCCTGTGCCGGAGCGCGACGTTCACGCTTCGAAACCCCGTCCCCACCGGGGTGGTGATCGGTCCCTTGAGCGCCACTCGCGTGCGCCGGATGGAGTCCAGGATCCGGTCGGGGAGTGGGGTGCCATCGAGCGCCAGGGCCGCGGCACCCGCTTCCTCCACCACCCATTCCAATCCGACCCCGGTGGCGTCCATGACCCGCCGGGTGGCCTCGGAGACCTCCGGGCCGATGCCGTCGCCCGGGATCAGGGTCACGACGTGCGCCACGGCCGCACATTACCGGACCATCCGGGCGGGCCCGGCCGTGTACGACATCCAGCGGAAGAGGGGAAGCGGAGAGTGGACGGCGTGGAAGACCGGGATCACGTCGAAGTCCGTGACGTTCAGGCCGAATGCATCGGGAACGTGGTCGTTTCGATCGCGTCTGCGCAAGACGTCGAACGGCGCGAAGAGCGGCTGGTCACCGGCGCGATCGATCTCCGTCGCCTCGGGGTACTAGCAAGACCTAGATGCTGAGCAGGACCCACGCCGAGATCGCCGTGCCGGCTATCGCGGTCCCATAGCATGCGACTGCGATGAACCGCTTCCAGCGCAGGATCCCGAACTGATGATAGATGGCAAACCGGAACCGGTGGGCCCAGTGGTAGAGGGGGAGTGCGATCAGCCCCCAGAGGTAGAGCTTCACGAGAGGGAGTTGGACGAGATGCTGAACCCGCTCGTAGGAGAGGGCTCGGGTCGGTAGCCATCCCGCGGCGAAGGCGATGCCGAGGACCGCCACGTGAATAGGGACGAGGAATGCTGCAACGAACCCTCCGGCGGAGAACAGTCCCCAGAAGACGGGTTCGGGACGGAGCAGCCGTCGCAGCCTGTGGTCGCGGCGGGGCCCGGCATCCCGCGCCCGTCGTTTCACCTCCCTGGCGTCGGACTCGTCGAGGATGTCCCCAAGAGACATGTCGTCCGTCCGCAGCTCGTCCACGGCTAGAACCAGATGTGGAAGTACGCGACGATCCCGGACGCCAACACCCAGGTCCCGAAGAGCCCGGCGATCACCACACTCCTGGGCAGCACCTTCCGGCCCAGGCGAACCACTTGGATGTGGGCGGTGAGGCGAAACCACGTCGCCATGTGGTACAGCACCGCCACCAGGATGACCGCGAAGACGGCTTCCACGGCCGGGAGCTTCAGCCACCGCAGGAACCCCTCGTAAGCCTCCCGCCCTCGCGACAGCGCGACCACGTACAGCAGCAGCAGACCCGAGAACGCCGCCGCGAACATGGAGGTGATCTCTCTGGCCGCGAACCGCCGGTAAGGGCCGGTCTGGAGCCACCAGCTCCGGGGGTACTCCGGGACGTACGTCGGGTATCGCCCCCCCTCTCGCTTGCTCACTCTCGGCCCCTGAATGGCAACATCACCGAAATCATGGCCTCCGTGGTCGTTGCCACCTTCTCGCGCTGGATCGCTGCGGACGGGTCGACGTCCTTTGGACAGACCACCGTGCATTCCCCCACGAACGTGCAGTCCCAGATGCCCCAATCCACCCCCAGGACCTCACGGCGCTCAGCCTGGCCTTGATCGCGAGAGTCGAGGTTGTACCGGCGACCCAGGGCGATCACCGCTGGGCCCAGGAACTCGGGGTCGCGGCCATACACGGGGCAGGCCGAGTAGCACAGCATGCAGTTGATGCACATGCTGAACTGTTTGTAGGCGTCGATCTCCTCGGGCGTCTGGAGGTACTCGCCCTCCTCGACCGGCTTCTCCACCTTTCGGATGATCCAGGGCTTGACCTCCTTCAGCTTTTCCATGAAGTCGGTCATGTCCACCACCAGGTCGCGGATCACCGGGAAGTGCCGGAGTGGCTCGACCACGACCGGCTTCGGGTAGAACTCCCGGAGGAAGGTCGAGCAGGTGAGGCGGGGCTTCCCGTTCACCATCATCCCGCAAGAGCCGCACACGCCCATCCGGCACGACCACCGGTACGCCAGGCTCCCGTCGATGTCGTCCTTGATCTGGTTCAGGGCGTCCAGGACGACCATGTCCTCGCGGTACGGCACGCGGTACTCGTCCAGGTAGGGCTCGGCGGCGTGTTCCGGCCGGTACCGGGCCACTTTCATCGCGATCGTCTCCTCAGGCATATCCATACCTTCCGACGTGGCTAGTACTTCCGCTCGGCCGGTGGCCACCGCGTGATCGAGACGTCGCTGTACTCGATCCGAGGCCCTTCGGGCGCGGTGAAGGCAAGGCTGTGCTTCAGGAACCGCTCGTCGTCCCGGTCCGGGTGGTCCCGGCGGGTGTGGGAACCTCGCGACTCCCGCCTCTCCATGCCGGACCGCACCACCGTCTCCGCCACGTCGAGCATGTTCTCGAGCTCCAGCGCCGCCACCAGCTCGGTGTTGAACGCCCGGTCACGGTCGTCGAGGGCAATGTCCCGGTACCGCTCCCGCAGCCCCCGCACCTCTTCCACAGCTTCCTTCAGCGATTCCTCGGTGCGGAAGACCCCTGCCCCCCGCTCCATGGCGACCTGGAGCTCCCGGCGGATCGCGGAGATCCGCTCGCGGCCTCTCTCCTTCTCCAGGTACGTTGCAACAAGCCTGGCCTGCTCGGCCTGGGCGAGCCTCTCCACAGGACGCTCGTCAGTTTGGCTGGCTCCCAGCGTGTCCTCGGCCGCCTGCCTCCCCGACCTCGCTCCGAATACCAGGCATTCGCTGAGCGAGTTCGACCCCAGGCGGTTCGCCCCGTTCATGCTGACGCATGCGGCCTCACCGGCCGCGTACAAGCCCGGGAGGCGCGTTCGCCCCACGTGGTCGGTATCGATCCCCCCCATCATGTAGTGGACCACAGGCCGGACCGGGATGGGCTCGTGGACCGGGTCGATGCCCACGAAGTTGCGGGCGAGCTCGCGGACGAAGGGGAGCTTCTCGTCGATCAGCTTCTCGCCGAGATGGCTGACGTCGAGGTGCACGTACTGGCCGTAGGGACCGTCGAATGCCCTTCCCTTCTCGATCTCCTGCATGATGGCTCGGGACAGGATGTCGCGCGGCCCGAGCTCCATCTTCGACGGGATGTACTCCTCGAGGAACCGTTTCCCCTCCCTATTGGTCAGGTACCCTCCCTCACCCCTCGATGCCTCGGTCATGAGGATCCCGGTGCCCGGGAGCCCGGTGGGGTGATACTGCACGAACTCCATGTCCTTCAGGGGGACCGCCGCCCGGTACGCGAGAGCCATCCCGTCGCCGGTCTTGATCGCGCCATTGGTGGTGAAGGAGAAGATTCGCCCGGCGCCGCCCGTGCACAGGATCACCGCTTTCGCCGTGATGCACCTCACCTCCGAGTCGCGAAGGTCGATGGCGGCCACCCCGGCGCACCTGCCGTCCTCGACGAGGAGCTTCGTCACGAAGAACTCGTCGTAGCGCACGATGCTGTCGTATTTGAGGGAGGTCTGGAACAACGTGTGGAGCATGTGGAAGCCGGTCTTGTCGGCGGCGAACACCGTCCGGTTCACGCTCATGCCTCCGAAGGCCCGTACGGCGATCCTCCCCTCGGGCTCTCGGCTCCACGGGCATCCCCAATGCTCGAGCTGAATGATCTCGCTCGGGCACTCGGCCACGAAGGCCTCCACGGCTTCCTGGTCGGCCAGGAAGTCGCTCCCGCGGATGGTGTCGAACGCATGGAGGTCGAAGCTGTCGTCTTCCCCCATGGCCGCCGCCGCGCCGCCTTCCGCGGAGACGGTGTGGCTCCTCATCGGGTAGACCTTCGAGACCACGGCGACGCTCAGGGCGTCCGAAATCTCGGCGGCGGCGATGGCCGCCCGAAGGCCCGCACCTCCACCTCCCACGATGACGATGTCATGAGCGAACGTCTGCACGGTTGGGTCCTCAGAACCGATCGAACAGGATAGACCGCTTGACCTCCTGAATGGCCTTGGTAACCTCGATGCCCCGGGGACAGGCCTCAGTGCAGTTGAACGTGGTCCGGCACCGAAACACGCCGGTCCTCTCGGACAGGATCCTCAGGCGCTCGTCGGCGCCGCGGTCGCGCGAGTCGTAGATGAAGCGGTGCGCGTTCACAATCGCGGCGGGGCCCACGTACTCCTCGTCACCCCAGAAGATCGGGCACGACGTCGTGCAGGCCGCGCACAGGATGCACTTCGTCGTGTCGTCGAACCGGGTCCGCTCCTCGGGGGTTTGCAGCCGCTCGGTGTCGGGCTCGCCCGAGTCGTTGATCAGATAGGGGAGCACCGAGCGGTAGCCGGCGAAGAACGGCTCCATGTCCACGATCAGGTCCTTCAGGACCGGGAGGCCCCGGATCGGCTCGACGGTCACCCTCGGGGCGACGTCTCGAACGAACACCTTGCAGGCGAGCGCGTTCCGCCCCTCGATCATCATCGCGTCCGAGCCGCAGATGCCGTGCGCGCACGAGCGGCGCAGGGCGAGCGTGCCGTCGTGGTACCACTTCACCTGGTGGAGCGCGTCGAGGAGGTGGTCGTCGGGGTCGGCCTCGATCGTGAACTCGTCCCACCAGGACTCCGCGCCGCGGATCTCCGGGTTGTACCGGCGGATCTTCAGCGTGAGCGTCA
>JBIOXZ010000198.1:0-8732 GCA_044869895.1 Actinomycetota bacterium
GGTGAGCGTGTAGCCGAGGGCCCGGCCCCTGGCGATGACTGAGATCTTGTGCACCGGGTCCGTGTTCGGAAGGACGTGCGCCGCCAGGGCGTGCCCCGACTCGTGGTACGCGATCACGCGCTTCTCCCTGTCGCTCATGATCCGGCTCTTGCGCTCCGGACCGGCCATCACCCGGTCGATGGCCTCGTCCACCTCACGCATCCCGATGGCCTTCTTCCCCCACCGGGCCGCCAGGAGCGCCGATTCGTTGATCACGTTGGCGAGGTCCGCCCCGGTGAAGCCGGGAGTCCGCTTGGCCACGGTGTCGAGCGCCACCGTCTGGTCGAACGGCTTGCCCCGCGCGTGCACCCTGAGGATGCCCTTGCGACCTTCGAGGTCGGGCCGATCGATCACCACGTGTCGGTCGAACCGCCCAGGCCGAAGGAGCGCCGGGTCAAGGATGTCGGGACGGTTGGTCGCCGCCATCAGGATCACCGCGGTCCGCTGGTCGAACCCGTCCATCTCGACGAGCAGCTGGTTCAGCGTCTGCTCTCGCTCGTCGTGACCGCCACCGAGGCCGGCGCCTCGATGCCGGCCCACGGCGTCGATCTCGTCGATGAAGACGATGGCCGGCGCGTTGGTCTTGGCCTGCTCGAACAAGTCGCGCACCCGGGCGGCGCCCACGCCCACGAACATCTCCACGAAGTCGGAGCCGGAGATCGAGTAGAAGGGGACCCCGGCCTCGCCGGCCACGGCCCGCGCGAGCAGCGTCTTCCCCGCACCCGGCGGACCGAACAGCAGCACGCCGCGAGGGATCTTTGCCCCCATGGCTTGGAACTTGGCCGGATTCTGGAGGTACTCCTTCACCTCCTGGAGCTCTTCGATGGCCTCGTCCACGCCGGCAACGTCGGTGAACGTGGTCTTCGGCTGGTCCTTGGACACGACTTTCGCCCGCGACTTGCCGAACTGCATGACGCGGCCACCGCCCGCGCCCTGGGATTGGTTCATGATCCAGATGAACGCTCCGATGATGAGCACCACCGGGATCAGCTGGAACAGGAAGGACAGGATGGCCGAGCCCTTCTGCGGATCCACGGTGACCTCGACGCCCCTGGTCTGGAGGTCCTCGGTCAGCTTCTCCTGCACCGCGGCCGGGTAGGCCACCTCGTAGCTGGTCCCGTTGGACAGCTCGCCCTTGATCTTCTGGTCGCCTTCGAGGAACGTCGCGGTCTTGACCCGGTCGTCGTCGACGAGGGACTGGAACCCGCTGAAGTTCAGGCTCTGGCCCGGGGGCTCCCGGTTGGCGAACAGTACGAATAGCCACAGCCCGGACAGGACGAGCAGGATGTAGAGGGCCGGTCCCCGGAGGATCCGGCGATAAGGGGACTCGGGCGGCAGGGAGGCGCTCCTTTCGTTCCGGTCGTGCGGCCGTTCAGACCTACGAGAAAACGGGGGCCCCGCGCGATCGACCCGCGCATTGAGCCCTGGGCGATGGTAGCACAGAGGTGTTGTTTGGCCGATACCGCGAAACGGATTCCGCTACCGGATGCCGCTGTCGACGAGGACGTCCACGTCGGTGAACGCGCCATTCATTACGGGCACGTCGACGGGCTTGGCGGACATCCCGGGCCCTCCCTCTTCGACCACCGCTTGCACCTCATAGCGGCCGGGATCGAGGGCCACGGCGAACCGCCCCTCATCGTCGGATCGAACCGTGGCCACCACATCACCGCCCCGGAGCACCCGGACCTCCACGTCGGCGAGTGGCCGGTCCGGACAGGGGCTCTCGAGCGTCTCGACCGGACAGGTGGGGCCGAGGAGCACGGTCCCACGGATTCCGCTGTCGCCTGGAGAGGACGGGCCGCGGCCGCCGCAGGCCACGAGGAACAGGAGAAGGATCGAGATCGCCCGCATCCGTCTCATGGCCGTTGGACGGCAGACCACCCTGCCCTGTTCCGGCTCATGCCGGGTCGGCGTAGGCCTCAGGCCTCAGCGTGGCGATGTAGGGCAGGTTTCGGAACTTCTCCGCGTAGTCCAGGCCGTAGCCAACGACGAAGTCCGGGGGGATCTCGAACCCGACGTACCGCAGGTCCAGGGCCACCCGTTGGATCCCCTTCTTCTGTAGGAGTGCGCACACCTCGAGCGTCGCGGGCCGGCGGCCGCGGAGGTTCTTCAGGAGGTAGTTCAGGGTCAGCCCGGAGTCCACGATGTCCTCGACGAGCAGGACATGGCGGCCCTCGATGTCGCGGTCCAGGTCCTTTAGGATCCGGACGACGCCCGAGGTCTGCGTCGCCGCCCCGTACGAGGCGACCGCCATGAAGTCGAAGTCGACGGGCAGGTGGATGTGCCGCGCCAGGTCCGCCATGACCATGAAGGCGCCTTTCAAAACGGCAACCAGGAGCAGATCGCGGCCCTGGTACTCCCTGGTGATCTGGTCCCCGAGCTCCCGCAGCTTGTCCTGGAGCTGCTCCCTGGTGACCAATACCCTTTCGATTTCGCCGTCGTACCCATCGGCGAACGGCTCGCCAACGGGAGAGGTTTCGACGTCTTTCTCGGTCAGCCCGACCGTGCCTTCCATCTCGCCCCCCTTCACACCCGGCTCTCGGGGGAAGTGCGAGAGAGGGAAACATACTCCCTGACTCGTGAGGCGACCAACCCTCCAGCCAGGTCGCGCCGCCGACCGGGACGCCCCGCCGCAAGATCGAGCACCGCCTCGATCGACTCGTGGGTCGGCGTGGCCTCCAGCCGATACATGACATCACGGACCACCCGGGCCGCGATCGGCCGCGACAGGCTCAGCAGGCCGACCGGGTCGATCCCGAACCCACCCGGTTGTTCTTCGACCAGCTGCTCCGAGGCCTCGAAGGCCTGCCGCTTCAGGAGATGCTCGTCCTGACGGATGGTGTCGGCCGTGCGCGCCAGGGTGGCGCGGACGTCGCGCCCCACGGAGCGCTCGATGGCCGGAAGCACCTTCAGCCGAACGGCATTTCGAAGGAGCCTCGTGTCCTGATTCGTGGGATCGCGACGCGGCCGCAGCCGGAGGGCGCGGCAGAACACCTCGACTTCGGACCGCCTGACGTCGATCAGGGGCTGGACCTCTCCACCGAGAGCCGGCTCGATGCCTCCCAGCGCGTCGAGCCCTCCGCCCCGGATGAGGGAGATCAGCACAGTCTCCGCCTGGTCGTCGAGGGTGTGGCCCTCCGCCAGTCGCTCGCTCCCGATCTCCCGCCGGACCTCGGCCGAGTAGAACATGCGCATCGTGCGCCCCCACGCCTCGATCGACTCCCCGTCCTTGGGGTCGAACTCGCAGACGCGGAGATGGAAGGGAACCTTCAGCCGGCCCGCGAGCCGCCGGACGTACTCCGCGTCCTTACCGGAGTCCCGCCGGAGACGATGGTCGAGATGGAACACTTCGAGGTCGATCCGGAACAGACGGCGCAGGCCGTGGAGGGAGTTCAGCAGACACACGGAGTCTGGGCCACCGGACACCGACACGAGCACCGTCTGCCCGGGAAGGAACATCTCGTACCGACGTGCCGTGGCCGTGACCCGCTCCAACACGCGGGCCACCGCCGGCGGTGACATCAGCTCCCGGCGACCCGGGCCAGCCAGAGCTGTGGGTTCCCGACCTCCTCCAGCGAGGGCAGGTTGTCCTCCCGCTGCCAGACGAGATTGAATCCCTCGGTCCCGGCACCCTCGACGGCGGACCGAACGAAGAACTCCCCGGCGTCGTATTGGCGGATCTTGGACTCGAATCCGATTGCGCGCTGGAACGTTCGCTCCATCCCGCCCGTACGCCTCCGGTCCTTGAGGCTGCGCCGCATCCGCTCCAGGTCGCGCACCCGGCCGACGGCCACGGAATTCATCACATACGACGCATGGCCCTCGAGGAGCGACATCAGCGATTGCATCTTGGAGAACAACTCGCGCTGCTCCGGTGTCATGAGCAGGAACAGCCCGCCGGGCCCGCGCCGCTCGCGTCCCGTCCGCGCCTCCTCGACAGCGCGGCGGAGCTGATCCAGGAGCTGGCGGGTATCGAGCTGCACGGTGTCGAGGTAAGCGTCCACGAGCCCCGACAGGTAGGGCCGAAGCCAAGGGGTGGAGCCGAATTGCACCCGGTGCGTGACCTCGTGGAGGGCCACCCACAGATGGAAGTCATGTGGCGGAAGATGGAACCGGCGCTCCACCTCGGCCAAGTTGGGGCCCACGAAGTACAGGACTCCGTCGTCGTCGGGCGGTAGGAACACATCGTACTGGCCCAGCACCTTGCGGGACACGTAGCCGAGCAGGACGCCCACCTGGAAACCGAGCGCTTTTCGGCGCAGGTCGGAACGGGACCGATTGTCCGCGAGGATCCGGCGCGCGAGCGGCTCCAACAGCCGCTGCAACCCCCGAAGGTTTGTCGAGACCCACTCGCCTCGAGACATGACCCACGCCCGGGAGCGGAACCCCGTCACCGACAGGCCGGTGAACTCCGACACGAGTGACTCGGCATGAGGGACGATCTCGGCAAGGTCTTCGCGCAGACGCGCGCGCTCGATCGCATGGAGCGCGGGACCGCGGCCACCCACGCGGCGGCCGATGTCGACGGCGGTTCCCCAGTCGACCAATCGGGCCGCTTGTGACCCCATGGACCAGTCGACCTTGGTGATCTCCATGACGTCCGGCCTTAGCCGGCAGCCTTCTTCCGGGCGGCGATCATGGCGGCCCGCTTGGCCTGTCCCTCGGCCACGCGCCGGTCCGTGCCCTTCCCCAGGAGCTCGGCCAGCGTTTTTTCGTACGTCTCCTGATCCAGCGCCACCTCAACGTGTTCGGCGGGGGTAGCGGCAGGTGCAGCAGCGGGCGCGGCTGCGGCTGGTGCGGTAGCGGGTGCGGGGGCAGCAGCTGGTTCGGGCGTGGCACCGGCAGGTGCAGCAGCGGGCGCATCTGCGGCCGCGGCTGGTGCGGCAGCAGGCGCGGGGGCAGCGGCTGGCGCAGCTGCGGGGGCGGGGGCAGGTGCCGGTGCGGCAGCGGGTGCGGGGGAAGCCACGGTTGCGGGGGCCGCGGCCGTCGCTGTGGCGATCGGGGCCGGCGCCATCACGGGTGCGCCGGTGATCCTGACGGCCCGCCGCACTTCCTTCCCCGGCTCGAGTCGGGGAGCCTTGACCGACCTCCTTCTGCCCTCCTCGCGTTGGAACCGCGGCGCGAACCGAAGGTACCCGAACACAATGGGGAAGATCACGAGTACACCCAACACGACGAGCGCTACGGCCATGCCGTAGACCCATCCACCAGTGTTGATCGTCGGGGTCACGCTCGGATCGACGGACACCTGCGCCAGCATGCGCGCGATTCTAGCAAGGACATGTGGATCGCCGATGCCGGCGCGATCACCCGCCATGCGCGTGCAGGTGCGCCATGGCCTGGCCGAGAGCCTCCGCCAGGCACTGATAGCAGATCGGCGACCGGCAGACGGACTTCTCGCAGAACTCGCAACGGTCGATGCTCGACTCGCACGTCGCACAGGCCATGGCCGTGTCGCGCTGGGTCACGTTTGCCCTCCGTTGGAATCGTGCTCCCGCTCGTGGAGCTCCAACGCCGCCTCCGCCGCATCCTCCCGCCGCAACAGGCCGACCAGCAGCCCGTTGGACGTGGTGATGGGGGAGTTCTCGAGATCGTGTTCCAACATGAACGTCGCCATTTCCTGGATGGATACGAACGGCCGGAAGGTGCTGGGGCCCGGGCGCATGGCCGCTTCGATCCGAAGGGCCGGGCTCGCCTCCAACTCCTTCGACCGGAGCAGGCCGAACACCACGCGTTCCTCGTTCAGGACCACACACGCGTCCCACCCCGCCCCCCGGACCCGGTCCCGCACATCGCCGAGGCGCTCGTCCAGGCCGCAGGTCGGAACGTCCTTTCGGGCTACGTCTCCAGCGCGGGGACGTTGCGCGTTCGTCCCCTCCGAGGGGAGCCCCGCCGCCAGCCAATCGAGCTTTCCGTCCTCGTAGTCGAACACCTGGGTGAACCCGAAGCCTTCGAGCCGCCACGCGGCTCGTGGGCTGAGGTCTCAGGCCGAGTCCGAGCAGTACACGACGACGGGCCTCCCCCGATCGAGCGCGATCCGGGCTTCCTCCTCGAGCCGGCGAAGTGGCATGTTGATGGCACCGGGAAGGTGGTCCTTCTCGTATTCGTTCGCCGGGAGGACATCGACGAGCTGGGCTCCCCCGTCGACGAGGCGGCGCACCTCGTCGCGGCCGATGGGTCGGGGCATGATCGCCTCCTTGCTTGCTCGCCTGCCGTCCCGCTCGGAGCCGGAGGTGGGATTCGAACCCACGACCTACCACTTACGAGGCGGTTGCTCTGCCTGGCTGAGCTACTCCGGCGGGTGGGCTGAGTGTACCCAACGCGGCCGGGCCGGCCGCACTTGGAGATAATGCGGACCGCATGTCGAATCGAGAGCGATCGCGAGGGGCTCCACCCGTTGGCCGGGTCATGGTGGCCACGGATCGCTCGGAGACGGCCGATCGCGCGGTGGGATGGGCCGCCACGCTGGCCGACCGGTACGGCGCGGAGCTCTTCGTCGTGCAGGTGGTCGTGCCGGCAAACCCGGCCGCCACGCAGTACGGGGCGGCAGAGGCGTCCCAGGCCGGCGCGGCGGCCGACGAACTCCAGCGGTACGCGATAGGGCTGGCGGGGGAACGCGGCCGGTCCCGGGTGATGGTCGACGACGACCCAGCCATGGCCATTGTACGGGCCGCCGAGCAGGAGGCGGCCGACGTGCTCGTCGTGGGCAACGCCGGCATGGCGGGCCGCAAGGAATTCCTCCTCGCCAACGTCCCGAACCGGATCTCTCACAACGCTCGATGCACCGTCATCATCGTCAACACCATCTCGCCCGATAGGGACGTGCAGGTGATCCGGCCCCGGACGGCCATCCGGGCCGGAGAGTTCCCGCAGACCGAACCGCGCCTTGCGGCCAGGGGGACGCGGATCGCCGCGGTGATGGCAAAGCACGGCGTGAAGGCGCTCTTCGGCAGGTCCGGGCCGGACGACGCCACCGGACGCCGGGCTCAAGCGCGTCACCTTCGAAGCGCGCTCGAAGAGCTGGGACCGACCTTCGCCAAGCTCGGACAGGTCCTCTCGACCCGCCCCGACCTGCTGCCCCCCGAGTTCATCGACGAGCTCGCGACGCTCCAGGACAATGTGCCGCCACTCACCGAGGAGGAAGTGGTGCGCGTGATGGAGCAAGAGCTCGGCGTACCGTGGGAGGACGTCTTCGACACGATCGACCCAGCGCCGTTGGCGGCCGGCACCATCGCCCAGGTCCACCGAGCCACGTTGACCGATGGCGAGCGCGTGGTGGTGAAGGTCCAGCGCCCCACGGCCCGCGAAGAGATCGAGCAGGATCTGGCGCTGCTCGAACTGTTCGCTGAGAAAGTCGCCGACCGTCCGGGGTTGAAGCAGGTCATCGACATGGGCGCCGTCTTCGAGCATCTCTCCGCATCGCTCCACCGTGAGCTGGACTTCCGCCAGGAGGCCTCGAACATCGAGCGGATGGACCAGGTCCTGAAGTCCTACTCGCGCCTCGAGGTCCCCGACGTCTTCGGCGGGCTGTCGACCTCGCGACTGTTGGTGATGGAGGAGATCGAGGGGATCCCGATCTCCAAGGCCTCCCAGGGACCCGAACGGAAGGAGGCCGCCCGGCAGCTCCTGGAGAGCTACTACAAGCAGATCCTGGTCGACGGGTTCTTCCACGCCGATCCCCACCCCGGGAACCTCATGTGGTGGAACCACCGGATCTACTTCCTGGACTTCGGGATGGTCGGCGAGGTCGGGGCCGACATGCGCGAGCAGCTGATGCTTCTGCTCATGGCATTCTGGCAGGAGGACGTGGGGTTCCTCACCGACGTCTCACTCATGCTCGCTGGGGCCATCGACCGAAGCGACCTCGACGTCACGAAGTTCCAGGACGAGATCGGTGAGCTGATGGCGAAGTACCGAACGTCGTCCCTCGCGGACATCCAGCTCGGGCCCATCCTCCAGGAGATGACCGAGGTGTCGATCCGCCACGACGTCCCGCTGCCGGCATCGCTCGCACTGACCGGCAAGGCTCTGGCCCAGATGCAGCTCGCCACCGCCGAGCTCGACCCCGAGCTCGACCCGTTCGACGTGGCCGGGAAGTTCCTGATGCGTCAGGTCCTGACGGGGATGGGGGCGAAGCTTGAGCCCAAGGCGCTCTTCTACCGGTCTCAACGGCTCAAGGTGCGGTTCTTGCGGATGGTGGAGGCCATCGAGCGACTCATCGGGGCGCGGCCGGGTCAGAAGCTCGAGGTGAACTTCCGCGCGGCAACGCTCGAGGACACGATCCGCCGGGCCGGACGGAGGCTGGCGATCGGGCTCACCGCCGGGGCTGCGGTCCTCGCCTCGGGGCTCACCGCGGTGTCGGAGCGGGTCCCGCCCTGGGTGCCGGTCACGTTCGGCGTCGTGGGGGGGTTGCTCACGCTGTCGTTGGTTGCGGACCTGTTCGTCCGCCGCCGCTAGTCTCGGCGAAACCGCTCAGTCGTCGATGTCGGCGGGCTCGATGTCTGAACCCATGCCCTTCAGCGCCGTCGGCTGCGCCGGTTTCGCCTTGGTCTCGCCCCTGCGGATGGAACGGACGACCGCGCGCTCCAAGAAGAACGCGACGACGCCCAGGATCAGGCCGACGCCCCACCGCTCGATCCGGCGGAACGGGCTCCTCCGTTGGTTCGTCCGTCTGCTCGACGACTCGGTCA
>JBIOXZ010000199.1:0-25569 GCA_044869895.1 Actinomycetota bacterium
CCCCCCCGGCCACCTTCCCCGAGTGACCGACGCATCGGGTCCGGAGGTGGCCCTGGATCAGGAACCGGGATCTCAGACCCTGGTGGCCGAGGACGGGTCCCGGACCCCAATCGATGTGGTGTTCCCGGTGATCCACGGTCCGTACGGGGAGGACGGCTCGATCCAGGGGTTCCTCGAGGTGGCCGGCGTGCCCTACGTGGGCGCCGGCGTGCTGGCGTCGGCGGTGGGCATGGACAAGGCGATCCAGAAGATCCTGTTCCGGGCAGCGGGGATACCGGTCGTCGAGCACGAGGTGGTGCACGAACGGGAATGGGAGGAGGACCCCGAGGCGGTCGAGGCGGGCGCGGAGCACCTTGGGTACCCGCTGTTCGCCAAGCCCTCTTCGCTGGGCTCGTCCGTCGGGGTGAGCAAGGTGCGCGACCGGGCGGATCTGCGAGGCGCGCTGGAGCGTGCGTTCCGATACGGACGCAAGGCCCTGCTGGAGCGGGCCGTCGAGGGTGGACGGGAGCTCGAGGTGGCGGTGCTCGGGAACGACGATCCGGTGGCGTCCGTTGCGGGCGAGATCGTGCCCCGACACGAGTTCTACAGCTACGAGGCGAAGTACCTGGACGAGAGGGGAGCCGAGCTCGTGATCCCGGCGGACATCTCGCCGGAGATCATGGAGGAGGCACAGCGGCTGGCGGTGGCGGCCTTCCTGGCGGTGGACGGTGCCGGGATGGCCCGGGTGGACTTCTTCCTCCAGCCGAGCGGAGATGTGCTGATCAACGAGATCAACACCATCCCGGGATTCACGCAGATCTCGATGTACCCCAAGCTGTGGGAGGCCTCGGGGCTCTCCTATCCGGAGCTCATCGACCGCCTCCTTGAGCTCGCCGTGGAGCGTCACGAGCGAGAGCGAAAGAAGGGGACCAGCCTCGATCCCTGATGGTCCGCCGGTCCTCGAGCCGGCTAGAGGTGGACGACGGGGCAGGTCAGCGTGCGCGTGATCCCCTCGACCGACTGGATCTTGGCCACCACGAGCTTTCCCAACTCATCGACGTTCTTGGCCTCAGCGCGGACGATCACGTCGTAGGGCCCCGTCACGTCCTCGGCCTCGGCCACACCCCCGATGTCCCGGACTTCCTTTGCCACCTGGGCCGCCTTGCCCACCTCGGTTTGGATCAGGATGTAGGCCTGGACCACGAGTACCTCCCTGGCTCGCGCGAACCCCCAGCGTATCGACCGGCCCGAGTGCGCGGCAACGCCCGCGTTCTCGGGCGTTGCCGCGGCGAGATAATCGGGATATGGCCAGGGCGAAGAAGAAGAAGCGATCGAAGAGGACGGGGTTCCTCCAGACATATCGATCCATCCGAAAGCCCATGCCACCCCCCGAGAAGGTGATGAAGGACCGCCGGCGCAGGGACGAGGCGGACCTGGCCCGCAGGGAGATCGAGGAGGGGGAGGGGCGACGCGTGGCTGGGAGCGAGTGATGTTCGAGGATCGGGTGGACGCCAGTGAGCGGCTGGCCGAGGCGCTGCTCGAGTACGCGGAGCGAGACGTCGTCGTCCTGGCCATCCCCAGGGGCGGTGTGATCGTCGGGGAGGTGGTGGCGAGGCACCTGGGCGTACCCCTCGATGTGGTCGTGCCACGCAAGGTCGGCGCGCCGGGCAACCCGGAGCTGGGGCTCGGCGCCATCGCGCCGGGGGTGCGCGTGCTGGACGAGCGGATGGTACAGATGCTCGGCGTGTCCCCCCGGTACGTTGAGCAGGAGATCGCCTCCCAAGAGCGGGAGATCGCGCGTCGGATGGCCGCGTACCGGGCTGGCAGGGCGCCCGCAGATGTGGCCGGAAAGACGGCCATCGTCGTCGACGACGGGGTCGCGACGGGGGGGACCGCCGTGGCCGCCGTTCGGTGGGCCAGGGCCCAGGGGGCGAGCAGGGTGGTGCTTGCCGTGCCCGTTGCCCCCGGCGCCGCACTCCGGCGGCTTCGCGAAGAGGCCGACGAGGTGGTGGTCCTGGCCGCGCCCGAGCCGTTCTTCGCAGTGGGCGAGTGGTACCGCCGATTCGACCAGGTCTCCGACGAGGAGGTCGTGGCAGCGCTAGCGAAGGGGGCCACGCCGCCGGGATGAACGTCGTGGAGCTCGTGGTCGCCGGCGCGCTCGCACTGGGAGGCCTCCGCTCCCTGTGGACGTGGTCCCGTCGCCGGTTCGAGGGGACGCGAGTCGCCGATCACGTGCTCTATGCCCTGTACGTCACCGGCCGAGTGGGGCTGTGGTTCGCATTCGCCGGGCTCTTCCTGATCTATTCGCTCACGAGCGTCGACGGGAAGCTCACGAGCGACATCGCCCGGTTCCGGTGGTTCTTCATGGTCCCGATCGGGCTCGCCGTCCTCCAGCTCCTGGCCGGATTCGCCCTGGGTCGTCGCGGTCCGGGCTGAGCTCATCGCGATGCTGTGGCGAAGCTGCGGCGTTCACGCGACAGCCCTCGAACCGGGGTGCGGTGGGATGCTATGAGGTATTCATGGCCCGCCAGCTGAGGTCCCGCTCGGCTTTGGCCGCGACCGCCCTAGCTGTGGCCTTCGTGCTGGCGGTGGGTTGGCTCTCGGTCGGCCGGGCGACCCCCATGCCCGACATGCCGTCGGTGTCGCCGTCCACGCTGATCGCATCGACCCTCCATGCGGTGGCGAACCGCACGCCAGTCTCGGGAACGGTCACGACCCACGTGGACCTGGGGATCCCCCAGCTCCCATCGAGCCTGAACGATCCGGCCGGCCCGGCTGCCATCCTGCTGGCCGACCAGACGTTCAAGGTGTGGTACGGACCCGACGGGATCCGCGTCGCTCAGATCCTGCCGTTCGCCGAACGGGACCTCGTGGCCAACCGGACCGACCTCTGGTTCTGGGACGCGCAGCGGTTCACGGCATGGCATGAGGCCGTCGACGAAACCGCAGCACGGCAGGCCCCGCCATCGCTCGGCGACCTGACTCGGTTGGTGACGGATGTCCTGCACGACAACCGGTCGTACGTCGGGGCCTACGTGGCGCAGGCGCAGGTGGTCGCCGGCCGGGACGCATACGTCCTTCGCCTCACGCCGGCCACCGCCGACACTTTGCTCGGGAGGATCGACGTCGCAATCGACGCGGAGACCTGGATGCCCCTCTCACTCCAGGTGTTCGCCCGGGGGAGCTCGGCGGCGGCGGTGGAGGTGAGGTACGCGTCGGTCGCGTTCGGACCGGTGGATGCCTCCATGTTCACGTTCACCCCGCCACAGGACGCAGTGGTGAAGCAGGTGAGCGACGAGCGTTCGGGGGCTCCCGGCTCCATGGGCCAGCCACCGTTCCAGGAGGTGCGTGTCTTCGGCCGGGGATTCGGCATGGTTCTCGCGGTCCGATTGTCGGACGTGCCTGCCGACCTCCGTCGCCTGTTCCCGTACGGGGGGCCGCTCGGCTCGGCCGACGTGGTGGACCGGGGCGACCATTCCTGGATCGTGGTCGGCCTGGTGGAAGGCACGGCGCTCGCGGAGGTGGAGCCGAAGCTGTCGTGACCGCGTTGGTCACGCGCGGGCTGACGAAGCGCTACGACGGCGTGAACGTCGTCGACGGCCTGGATCTTGGCGTGAACCGCGGCGAGCTCTACGGGTTTCTGGGGCCGAACGGCGCCGGGAAGACCACCACGATCCGGATGGCCCTGGGACTGATCTTCCCCTCCGGTGGCGAGGTGGAGCTGTTGGACTGTCCCATGTCGCGCCCGGGCCGGGACGGCGCGCTTCGCCGAACGGGCGCGATGATCGAGGAGCCCGCGTTCTATCGGTTCCTATCGGGCCGGCGGAACCTGGAGGCCTTCGCCCGAGCCGGCGGGGACGGCGAGGAGGTTCGCCGACGCCTGTCCCGTATCGAGGATGTCCTGGAGCAGGTCGGCCTGTCGACGGCAGGGGACAAGCGGGTGAAGGCGTACAGCCAGGGCATGCGGCAGCGCCTGGGGATCGCCCTCGCGCTCCTTGGCCGGCCAGATCTGCTCGTGCTGGACGAGCCGACGAACGGACTGGACCCGGCCGGCATGCGTGATGTTCGGTTGCTCCTTCGGCGCCTGGCCGACGGCGGCACCACCGTGTTCGTGTCGAGCCACTTGCTCGCGGAGGTCGAGGCCATGTGCGACCGCGTCGGCGTCCTGTCGCGGGGCCGCCTGGTAGCCGAGGGCCCGCCGGGGAACCTCCGAGGTGGAGCCGAGCACCTGCGGATCGAGGTCGGTGATGCCGAGCGTGCCGTGGCCATCCTTCGAGACCTGGCGGGTGTGGCCGGCATCGATGGGGAGGGCGCCGTGCTCCGGGTCCACCTCGACGGCGCGACGGCCGCCCAGGTGAACGCGGCACTGGTCTCGGGCGGGGTCGCCGTGGGCGCCCTGGTGCCGGAACGGGACACGTTGGAGGACGTCTTCATGTCGCTGGTGGAGGGCTCCGGTGTTCAGGGTTGAGCTGATGAAAGCTTGGCGCCGGTGGCGGACCTACCTGCTCGCGGCTGCCCTCGGCGGTATTCCGGTGCTGATCGTCATCGCCCTGAAGCTGTCGCCACCCCCGCCTGCGGCCTCCGAGGACGCGCCGCCCTTCCTGTTCCAGATCCTGCGCAACGGGTTGTTCGCGCCGCTCACCGGCCTGGCAGTCATCCAGCCGTTCTTCCTGCCGCTCGCCGCGGGGCTCCTCGCCGGCGATGGCATTGCCGGCGAAGCTCAAGCGGGGACGCTTCGGTACCTCCTGGTTCGGCCGGTGGGTCGTACGAGGCTCGTCCTGGCCAAGTACGCCGCGGCCATGGCGCTCCTGGGCCTCCTCCTCCTGTGGGTCGTGGGATGCGGCGCGTTCTGGGGCGGCGTGGTGTTCGGGTTCGAGCCGCTGCCCACGCTTTCGGGGACGACGCTCTCGGTGGCCCAGGCTTCCCTGCGGATCCTCGCGGCGGCCGGTTACATCCTGCTCGGGGTGTCCGGGATCGCGGCCATCGGCGTGTATATCTCGACGCTCACTGACTCGGGGCCGGGAGCAATCGTGGCCACGGTCGTCCTCGGCATCGCCAGCGAGGTCGCCGACCAGATCCCGAGCCTCCGGGTCATCCACCCGTTCCTGCCCACCCACGGGTGGCTGGCCTTCACTGACCTGTTCCGGTTCCCCGTCGAGTGGAGCGGCATGCGCGGGGGCCTCCTCGTCTCGGCCGCGTACACGGCGGTGTTCCTGACGGCTGCCCTCGCGTCGTTCTCTCGCCGCGACGTGGTGGCGTGAGCGGACTCACCCGACGGCGGCGACGATCTCCTTCGAGAGCTCGGGGAAACCCAACAGGTGGGCCCGCCGCTCGGCCTTGAACCGGATGACCATCTCGGCGTACTCGGCCTGACGTCCCTGCCGCTCGTACAGCCGACGAGGCTGAAGCAGCTCGGGGTCCTCGATCCCGGGGACCGCCTCGGCGACGAGGTAGCCGAAGTCTGGATCCTCGGTCCAGGCGATCGTGCCCTCGGCGATGGCCTTCACCACGGCCGATGAGTGCGGGATCTTCACCTTCTTCGATCGTTCGTCGTCGTCCCTGCCACCCACCCGCCCCGTGTTCAGGAGGAACACCTCGAGGTGATGGGACGCCAGCAGCTCAAGGATGCGGTTGCCCTGGAGCCCATGGGGCATGGGGAAGAACGGGTTGGTCCCCGGCACCCGGAGGAACTTGCCCTCCTCGGCCTTGCCTCCCGCCGACGTGCCGGTGGTCTCGCCGAGCATGAAGTACGCCGCTGCCTGCTCCTGCGACAGCTTGGCCACGGCCGGAATGATGTTCTCGTTCCAGTTCAGGATCAGCAGGCGATCGACGGAGCCGATCGTGCGAGCGTCTCGGAAACTCCCCAGGTCATCCATGCCGAACACGGCCCGGCCGTTCTTCGTGTACGACGTCTCGAAGAAGTTCACCGTGCGCCCCTCTTCCTGGTACACGTTCTCGAGGTAGGCGGTCGGTTGGGTGACGGCGCGGAAGATGTTCGGCTCGAAGTCGGGGTCGAGGCTGAACGTCTTGGCGAAGCACCCGTTCTCGGTGCCGTACACCTTTCCGCCGGGCATGAGGGCCACGAAGTCGTCCTGGACGGGCAACGAGTCGTTCTGGGTGGTGAAGGTGGTGGTGGTCTTGCCCGTCCCCGACAGCCCGATGATGAGGAACACCTTCTCGCCGCCGTCCGTGGGAATGACCTTGCACCCGGCATGGAGACCCAGGCCGCCCCGGTCGTAGACGATGGTGTTCCACATCCGAAGGCCGCCCTTCTTCGACTCGCCGAAGTAGTCGGAGTTCAGCACCCGGGTCACGCCGTTCGCCAGGTCTACGGCGATGACGCGGTCGTCCGGGTAGCCCGGCGCGGTCAGGTTCGGCGTGTAGATGACCTCGACGTCCGGCTCACCCGCGTCGACGGGGAAGTACAGCTTCTGCTGCATGCCGGCGATGTTGGCGTTGGCCTTCTCGATCGTGAGGCGGGCCGGCGTCCGAAAGCTCTCCTCGTTGCCGATGGCGCCGTCGATGACCACGACGTCCTGTTCGGCCAGATAGGCATCCTGCATCGAGGCGATGCGCCCGTATTCCTCGCGGGTCATGGTCTTGCCGCTCGCCGACGCCGGGTCGTCCGTGACCACGAACGTGCTGCCTGCGGAGCGGGAGGTCACCCGGGTCTGCACGTTCACGTTGCCGAACTCCGTGATCCGGCACTGCGGCATCTCCTCGGTGAAGCTCCGCAGCTCCTCGGGTGAGGGGTTCTGGTAGACGGTTCGCGCCTCGACCAGCAAATGGATACTCCTTCGATCACTCGACGATCGACGGCCCGGGACGGATCCGCGTGCCTGATGAGAGGCTAGATTCTACCCGAGGACCTCGTCCACCAGATTGCGTGGGGGGGGCCACGCGGAGGGCCGGAACGATGCCATGGAGCTGACCGAGGACGAGCTGGTCGAGGCCATCCGAAAGGTGCTTTCCGGGGAGGTCCCCGGCGTTCAGGTTGGGATCGGCGATGACGCCGCGGTCGTGGAACCCGGGACCGGGTCCACCGTCCTCACCACGGACATGTTGGTCGAGGGAGTGCACTTCGAGCGTTCATCGATCTCGGCAAGGGATCTCGGGGCCAAAGCGATCGTGGTGAACGTGTCCGACATCGCGGCCATGGCCGCCAGCCCCCGGTACGCGATGGTGTCGCTGGGGATCCCCGCCGACGTCGACGCCGCTTGGGTGATGGAGCTCTTCGGGGGGATGCGGGTCGCGTGCGACGAGTACGCGGTGGCGCTCGTGGGCGGCGACACCAACCGCGCCGATGACGTCGTCATCGCCGTCGCTGTCATTGGCGAGGTCGGGTCGGGGCGCGCCGTCACGCGCTCGGGGGCTCGGCCCGGCGACATCGTGGTGGTCACCGGGTCGCTCGGTGCGGCGGCGGGCGGGTTCCTGCTCTCCCGAGTCGACCCCTCGAAGCTGCTGCGAGCGCTGGCCGAGCCATGGGGTCGGGGGCTGCTGGACGCCCAGGCTCGGCCGGTGGCCCGGGTGGGCGAGGGGCAGACGCTCGCCCAGGCCGGGGCGACGGCCATGATGGACCTGTCGGACGGGCTGGCCAAGGACCTGTCCCGCTTGTGCGCGGCGAGCGGGGTGGGGACCCGGCTGGAGCTGCCTCGCGTGCCGGTGGCTCCGCCGCTCCTCCAGGCCGCGGAGTTCCTGGAGGTCGACCCCCGGGAGCTTGCGCTGGCGGGCGGAGAGGACTACGAGCTGCTCGCCACGATCGACCTCACGAACCTGTCGCGGGCGCGGGGCGACCTGCACGAGCGGTTCGGAGTGACGCTCACCGATGTCGGCGTCATCATCGACGAGGGGCTCGTCGCCGTTGACGCCGAAGGTCGGGAGTCACCGCTCGAGCCCAAAGGATGGGATCACTTTGTCACGGGCTGACGAGCGGCCAAGAGCCCTCACGATCGCAGGATCGGACTCGGGCGGCGGTGCCGGGATCCAGGCCGACCTGAAGACGTTCGCCGCCCTCGGCGTGTATGGGATGTCCGCCGTCACCGCGGTCACCGTGCAGAACACGAAGGGGGTGAGTGGCTACGAGGAGCTGTCGCCACAGACGGTTGCAGACCAGATCCGGGCCGTGGTGAGCGATATCGGCGTCGACGCCGCAAAGACCGGGATGCTTGCGTCGGCAGCCATCGTGGAGGCCGTTGCCGACGCGGTCGCCGAGACTCGGGTTCCGAACCTGGTAGTCGACCCGGTGTTCATGTCCAAGCACGGGCATCCGTTGCTCGCCGACGAGGCCGTGGAGGCTCTCCGCCAGCGCATCCTGCCGCTGGCCGTCCTGGTCACGCCGAACCTTCCGGAGGCGAGCGGCCTGGCGGGCTTTCGTGTGGACTCGGCGGCGTCGATGAAGGAGGCGGCGGAGGCCATCCGGTCGTTCGGCCCCGAGGCCGTCCTGGTGAAGGGAGGGCACCTCTCCGGCGACCGGTCCGACGACCTGTTCTTCGACGGGACCCGACTGTTCTGGGTGGAAGGTGAGCGCGTCCACACGCCGAACACGCACGGGACCGGGTGCGTCCTGGCGTCCGCGATCGCGGCCCACCTCGCCCTGGGAGACGACCTGCTCGACGCGGTGCGGAAGGGGAAGGCCTTCGTCACCGAGGCCATCCGCCACGCGTTGGACATCGGCCAGGGCATCGGACCCGTCGATCCGATGTGGGGGATCCGTCCCCGGTAGCGGGCCGATGAGGCGGGACCTAGCCCGCCCGCTGGACCTTGCCGGCTTTCAGACAGCTCGTGCAGACGTAGATCCGCTTCGGCGACCCATTCACCAAGGCCCGGACCCGCTGGACGTTCGGGTCGAACCGGCGGTTGGTCCGGTGGTGGGAATGAGATACCCGCTTGCCGAAAGACGGCTTCTTCCCACAGATATCGCAGACGGCTGCCATGGCGCGCGTAAGGGTAGCAGACGCTTCCGTCGTGCCTGGGGCCTCAGCCCGCCTGGCCCGCGGGAAGGATGCGATCGATCCCCATCGAAAGGGCCTCGGCCGTGAGCGGTCCCTGCCAGGTCATGGCGATGCGGCCCTGGGCATCGTAGAAGACCGTGTCGGGCTGCCCAACGAACCCCAGGCCGTTGCGGATCTCGGCCGTGGTATCGAAGACGCTCGGGTAGGACCACCGGTATTCGGCCATGAAGGCCCTGGCCGAGGACCGGGTGTCAAGGATGTCGACGCCCAGGAACTGGACGCGGGAACCGTACGAGCGGGATGCGGACGCCAGGTCCGGGGCCTCCGCCCGGCACGGCTCGCACCACGCCGCCCAGACGTTCACGACCACGGGGGTTCCCTTCAGCTGGGCGAGGAGTCGCTGGAAGGTTGGAAAGTCGAATCCGGGAAGGGCCCGCGCGTCCGTCGGAAGGAGCGGCGCCTGCGCCGCGTTCCGTGCCGGAACTGGCGTCTGGTGATCTCCGCCCACATCCGAGGCGACGCCCGTGCATGCCGGGACCGCCAGCGCGATGACGGCGGACGCGACGGCCATCCGGCGGAGCGGCATGAAGTGCATGGTAGAACCACGGTGTGGGCTCCGCGCCGCCGACCGAAACGACCGGCTCGTCGTGACGCTCACGTTGTCATCGCCGATCAGCGCCATCGACCGCGCGCTGGCGATGCGCCGGGCGGGGTTCCGGGACAAGGGCCCGCCGGCCTCCGATGTCCTGGCCGAGGGCCTGGACATCCGGACGGTTCGGGATCTGCTCCATCACTACCCCCGGCGCTACATCGACCGGTCGCAGGTTGCGTCGATCCGCGAGCTCCGGGTGGGACAGGAGGGAACGGTCATCGCCCGGGTGAGGCGAACCACGAAACGCCAGACCCGCCGGCGACAGAGCATGGTGACGGTCTCCCTGTACGACGGCTCGGGCCACCTCGACGTCACGTTCTTCAACCAGCCGTGGGCGGCGACGCTGTACAAGGAGGGGCAGGAGCTCGCCGTCTCGGGCACGGTTGCCGTGTACCGGGGCAAGCGGCAGATGGCGAACTTCGAGGTCGAGATCCTGCGGGGGGCAGAGGCGGACATGGTGCACACCGGCCGGATCACCCCGGTCCACCGAGCCACCGAGGGCGTGACCACCCGGACGATCCGCGAGCTCGTGTTCCGGGCCCTGGAGCGCCTTCCACCGATCCCCGACCCGCTCCCACACGACATCGTTGCGGCCGAGTCCCTGTCGTCGTTTGACCCGGCTATCCGGGCCATCCACTTCCCCGAGTCACAGGATGAACTGAGCAGAGCCCGCGAGCGGCTGAAGTTCGACGAGCTGTTCACGCTGGAGCTCGGCGTAGCGTTTCGCAAGCATCGAGTGGGAGCCGGGCAGCGAGGCGTGGGGCACGTGACGAGCGGTCCGCTAGTGGAGCGGCTGATGGCGACCGTGCCGTTCGAGCCCACCGGCGCCCAGCGCCGCGCGATACAACGGGTGGGGGAGGCAATGGCCCGCTCCCGACCCATGAATGCCCTCCTGCAGGGCGACGTGGGCTCGGGCAAGACCCTGGTCGCCGTGTATGCGGCCCTGGTGGCGATCCAGTCGGGCCACCAAGCGGCGATCATGGCCCCGACCGAGGTCCTTGCCGGACAGCATCTGCTGTCGATGGCCGAGCTACTGGGACCGCTCGGCGCCGTCTCGTACCTCGACCGAGCGGACGGCCGTTCCGACGCGCAGGCGTCGTTGCTGGAGCCCGAGACGTCGACCGGTGGGCGGAGCATCACCTACGCGTTGCTGTCGGCGTCGGTCACGGGCAAGGACCGGACCAGGATCCTGGACGGCATCGCCCACGGAGACGTTGACCTCGTCGTGGGCACCCACGCGCTGGTCCAGGAAGGAGTCTCGTTCAGGGACCTGTCCCTCGCCGTGATCGACGAGCAGCACCGATTCGGTGTCCACCAGCGGATGGCCCTGAAGGGCAAGGGCGGCGCTCCGGACGTATTGATCATGACGGCCACTCCCATCCCACGGACACTCGCGCTCACGTACTACGGTGACTTGGACGTTGTCGTGCTCGACGAGATGCCCTCGGGCCGCCAGCCCGTGGAGACCAGGATCGCCAGGACCTCCGCCGAGCGCACGGCGGCGTACGACCTTGTGCGCCAAGAGGCCCAGGCCGGCCGGCAGGCCTTCGTGGTCTGCGCGGCGATCGACGAGGCCAACCGGGCCGAGGTCCGGGCCGCCGAGAAGGAGGCCGAGAGGCTGGCCACCCACGTGTTCCCGGACCTGTCTGTGGAGGTCCTGCACGGGCGGCTCCGGCCGGCGGAGAAGGACCGGGTGATGGAGGAGTTCCGGGCGGGCAAGCACCACCTCCTGATCTCGACCACCGTGATCGAGGTTGGCGTGGACGTGCCAAACGCGACGGTGATGCTGGTCGAGAACGCCGAGCGCTTCGGCCTGGCCCAGTTGCATCAGCTCAGGGGAAGGATCGGGCGCGCGGAGCACCGCTCGACCTGCGTCCTCTTCGACGAGAGCACCCCGGAGAACGAGGAGGCCCGGGCTCGTCTGGAGGCCATGGTCCGGACCACGGACGGGTTCGAGCTGGCCGACGAGGATCTGCGGCTCCGGGGCGAAGGCACGCTGTTCGACGTGCGTCAGTCGGGACTCCCGGACCTGAAGCTCGCCCGCCTTGCCGACGACCTCGAACTCGTGAGGCGGGCGCGCGCTCGGGCGTTCGCCGTGATCCAGGAGGATCCCGACCTCGGGGGTCGCCCTGCACTGCTCGACGAGCTTCGGAGCCGGTTCGAGCGCTCGATCGACTGGCTGTTCCACTCCTGAGGAGTTGGGCCATATCCGAAGCCTCGGCCGGCGACTCGCCGCGGCTACAGTCGCCCTATGCGCGTGATCGCCGGGACGGCGAAGGGCGTCCGGCTCGCCCCCGTGCCCCGGGGGGTCCGGCCGGTTTCCGACATGGCCAGGGAAGGCCTGTTCTCGAGCATCGCCTCCGACGTTCCCGGTGCTGCTGTGCTGGACCTGTACGCGGGGACGGGAGCTATGGGCATCGAGGCGCTGTCGCGGGGGGCGGAGGCGGTGACCTTCGTGGAGCGGAGCTCCCTGGCCCGGGCCACCGTCCTGCAGAACCTGAACCGGACCCGCCTGGCTGATCGGGCGAGGATCGTCCCTTCGCCGGTGGCGGCCTTTCTGAGCGGAGATGACAGATCGCGGGCGTCGTTCGACCTAGTCCTGGTCGATCCCCCGTACGAGGCGCCCGGGGCGGAGGTCGACGCCGTGCTCGCCGAGCTCGGATCGGGGTGGCTCCCCGAGCATGGGTGGTCGGTCGTCCTGACCCGCCCGGCCCGGAGTTCCATGCCTGTCATTCCGGTAGACTGGCACGTCGCGAGGCGCCTGGAGTACGGCGACACCCTCGTCCTGGTCTACCGGGAGGTCTGAGTTGGCCCTGACCGCCCTGTGTCCGGGGACGTTCGACCCCGTGACCAACGGTCATCTCGACATCATCGAACGAGCGGGGCAGCACTTCGACACGGTGGTGGTCGCGGTGCTGGAGAACCCTGCAAAGCAACCATTGTTCAGTGGCGAAGAGCGGGTGTCGATGCTCAAGGAGGCAACGAGCGAACTGGGAAACGTGGAGATCGATCCGTTCTCCGGGTTGCTCGTGGAATACGCAAAGGTCCGGGGCTCGAGCGTGATCGTGAAGGGCCTGCGGGCGGTGACGGACTTCGAATACGAGATCCAGATGGCCCAGATGAACCGGAGCCTGTCGGGCGTGGAGACGCTGTTCATGACGACGGCGCCGAATTGGTCGTTCCTGTCGTCCTCCCTGGTCAAGGAGGTCGCCAGGTACGGAGGCGACGTCTCTGGTCTGGTACCTGCGGTGGTGGCCGAGCGGCTCAGAGAGAAGCTCGGGAGGCCCACGTAGTGGACCTTGCGGCCCGCCTCCAACAGATCGAGGACATGATCAGGGAGGCGAAGTCCATGCCCCTCTCATCGTCGGCCCTGCTCAACCGGGAGGAGATCCTGGAGCTGGTGGCGCAGATGCGGGAGGTCTTGCCCGAGGAGATCAAGCAGGCCCGGTGGGTGGTGAAGGACCGGGAGGACCTCCTGACCAAGGCCCGCCGCGACTCGCAACGGATCGTGGAGGAGGCGGAGCAGGAGCAGCTCCGGATGGCCACTCGGGAAGAGGTCGTGAAGCGCGCGGAAGCAGAAGCCGACCGGATTCTGGCCGAGGCCCGCGAGGAGGCTCGGCGGATGCGCCTGGAGGCCGAGGACTACGTGGACGCCAAACTGGCCCAGTTCGAGATCGCGCTGCAGCGAAGCGGTGAGGAGCTGGCGGCCACCAAGGCCGCCCTGGGTCGCACGCTCGAGCAGGTGGAAGGGGGGCGGGAGCGCCTGCGGGGGTCCGCGCCGGCCCAGCAGGAGTTCGGCCCCGAAGAGCTGGAGGAAGAGGAGTGATGGTGATGCGCGCGATCGACGTCCGCGACCTGGTCGAGAGCCCAGGCTCGTCCAAGACGGTTCGCGTGGATGAGGCCGTCGAGGGACTGCACATGGAGCTGGCCGAGGTTCCCGGTGACCAGCCGCTCTCCGGCGACCTCACACTGCAGAGCGTGGTCGAGGGGGTGTATGCGACCGGGACCATCCGGGGCACGATGGCCTTGCGGTGCGCCCGGTGCCTGAAGGAGTTCACGCAACCCTTCGACGTCGACATGCACGAGCTGTTCCCCATCCGACCTGGTCCGGAGGATGACTACGGGCTCGGAGAGGACCTGACGCTGGACCCTGAGCAGATGGTCCGGGACTCCGTGGTCCTGTCGATGCCCTTCTCTCCGCTGTGCACGCCCGACTGTCTGGGGTTGTGCCCACGATGCGGTGGCGACCGCAACCTCGGGCAGTGCAGGTGCACCGAGGAGGTGGTCGACCCCCGTTGGGCCGGGCTCGAGCAGCTGTTCCGCGATCCGTAGGGTCACGAGAGGCGACGAAAGGAAGGACCGATGCCGGTTCCGAAGAGGAGACAGACGCAGGCCCGGGGGGCCAAGCGGCGTGCCAACTGGAAGGCGCAGGCCGCGACGTACTCGACGTGTCCCCAGTGCCATCAACCCAAGCTCCCCCATCGCGTCTGCGCCAACTGCGGCTATTACGGGGGTCGACGGGCTATCGAGGTCGAGTAGCGGGGTCGTGAGGGAGGCGTGAGCGCGGCCGGCGAAGACGATCAGACGACCCGTTCCCTGGAGCGGGCGCTCGGCGTCCGCTTCGCGGACCCTCAGCTCCGCAATATGGCCCTGACGCACCGGTCGTTCGCGTTCGAGCGGGGGCTCGCGTTCAACAACGAACGCCTCGAGTTCCTGGGCGATGCCGTGCTCGGCTTGGTGGTCACCGACCTGGAGTACCGGGAGTTCCCCGACCTCTCCGAGGGCGAGTTGGCCAAACTGCGGGCGGCCATCGTGAACATGGGGGCCCTGGCCGAGGTGGCCCGCGACCTCGGGCTCGGGTCGGTGATCCGCCTGGGCAAGGGGGAGGAGCTCTCCGGGGGCAGGGACAAGTCCAGCATCCTGGCCGACGCCCTGGAGGCCATTCTGGGGGCGGTCTACCTGGACCTGGGGCTCGAGGCGGCGCGCACCATCATCGAGCGGCTGTTCCGCCCGCGCATGGTGGCCTATGTGCGAGGGGAGGGAGAGCGCGACTACAAGACGATCCTCCAGGAGTTGGCTTCACAGGACCTGCGTGCGCTCCCCGAGTACCGCATCGACGAACGGGGCCCCGATCATCAGAAGGAGTTCACGGCGACGGTCTTCCTGGCGGGGAGGCCCTACGGCGCCGGGATCGGCCGCTCCAAGAAGGAGGCAGAGCAGCAGGCCGCCCACGAGGCCTACGTGAAGCTCTCGGAGCGCGCCGTGGAGACGGGGTCGAAGGGGGCCTAGGTGGAACTTCCCGAAGTCGAAGTGATGCGGCGAGACCTGGAGAAGGACGTCGTCGGCCGCAAGATCGCCGCGGCCGAGGTCCGACCGTCCAAGAACGCCATGCGGATCATCCGCCGCCACGGTCGGCGCAAGGAGTTCGCGGACAGGCTGATCGGCCGGAAGGTCCTCAAGTCCGATCGCCGTGGGAAGTACGTCCTGCTCTCCCTGGACAACGGCGACGTGCTGGTGGTTCACTTCGCCATGAGCGGCCAGTTCGTCCGAGGCAACAAGCGGGTGCCGCTCCCGCCCCATACCCACGTGGTGATCACGTTCCAGCAGGGAGGGGACCTTCGGTTCGTTGACCCTCGCACCTTCGGCGAGATGTTCGTCACCCCCGGTGACGACCTGGGGAAGGTGAAGGAGCTTCAGCACATCGCGATCGACCCCCTGGACCACGTGTTCACGTGGCAGTCGTTCGGCGGCCAGATGGCTCAGCGGGAGTCCAAGCTCAAGCAACTCCTGATGGATCAGAAGTTCATCTCCGGGCTGGGGAACATCTATTCCGACGAGGTGCTGTTCGCGGCGGGCCTGCGCCACGACCGGCTGTCGGACACCCTCTCCTCGCAGGAGGTTCGCCGTCTCTATCGCTCGCTCCAGGAGGTCTTGCAGGAGGCCATCCGATACCGGGGCACGACCCTGGAGGACGAGGCATACCTCGACCTGTTCGGCAAGCCCGGTGAATTCCAGAACGAGCTCAAGGTTTACGGCCGCCAGGGCCTGCCGTGCCGCCGTTGCCGCACCCCCATCGAGACCGTGAAGGTCTCCGGCCGAAGCGCCTACTTCTGCCCGCAATGCCAGAGCTGACGGCGGCTAGTTGACGACCGCGCCTGCCTCACGCATCCGCTCGAGCGCGCGGTCACCATCGCCGGCGTGGAGGTCGACCGCGCGGATGGCCTCGGAAAGCACAACGGTCGAGAAGTCGAGCCGCCGCGCGTCGAGCACCGTCTCGACCACGCAGTAGTCGGTGGCCAGTCCGCAGACCGTCACGGCCTGTACGCCCCGTTCCCGGAGCTTCTCCTCGAGGAGCGTGGGCGCCGTCTCACCGGACCTCAGGTCCCGGACGCTGAACGCTGAGTAGCCGTCCTCACCGTAGGTTCCCTTCTTCAGCGATTCGCCCACCACCTCCAGGTCCGGGTGGAGCTGTGCGCCCCAGGTCCCCTTGACGCAATGCACGGGCCAGATCCCGCCGTCCTTCTTGAAGTGGGGCGTGGACGCGGGGTGCCAATCCTGCGTGTAGACGACGAACGCTCCGGCGGTCCTCGCCGCATTCACTTGCTCGTTGATGATCGGGATCACCGCTTCGGCATCCCCCACGTACAGGCTCCCGCTGGGGTCGGCGAAGTCGTTCTGGACATCCACCACGATCAGAGCCGCCTTCGGGCCGAGGTCCACAGACACCGCCTCCAAGGAGGATTGTAGGGACAGAGATCGGATCGGCTGGACCGCCATCAGGGCGCATCGGTAAGAATCCCGGCGTGAAGCGGGTTCGCGTGGTGGTCGTGGGGCGCGTGCAGGGAGTGTTCTTCCGCTCGACGTGCGCGACGTTGGCCCGACGCCGAGGGCTCACCGGCTTCGTCCGCAATCTCCCGGATGGGCGGGTGGAGGCGGCCTTCGAGGGGATCGACGACGACGTGGACGCGTTGGTGGCGTGGTGCGGTGTGGGACCGGACCATGCCCGCGTGGACCGGGTCGAGGTCACCGCCGACGAGGTCCGTGGGGAGCGCGACTTCCGGGTCACCGACTGACCCGAAGTTCCTGGTCAAACCAGGGAAACGCCTGCCCGGGCGCTGCTAGCATCGGCCCCCAGACATGTTCCTTCGATCCCTCCAGATCCGAGGCTTCAAGTCATTCGCCGACAAGACGGTCCTCGAGTTCGTTCCGGGGATCAGCGTCATCGTCGGTCCCAACGGGTCGGGCAAGTCCAACCTGGTCGACGCCATCAGCTGGGTCCTCGGAGAGCAAGGCCCAAGAGCCTTGCGTGGAAATCAGATGGCGGACGTCATCTTCGCCGGGAGCCCGAACCGCCCGGCACTGGGGATGGCGGAGGTCAAGCTCGTGATCGACAACTCGGCCGGCCTGATCCCCGTGCCCATGAGCGAGATCGAGGTCAGCAGGACGATCTTTCGGAGCGGCGACAGCGAGTACCGGATCGGGGGGCGGGTGTGCCGCCTGCTCGACGTTCAGGAACTGCTGTCGGAGAGCGGGATCGGGCGTGCGCTGCATACCATCGTCAGCCAGGGGCAGCTCGAGGATGTGCTCACGGCCAGGCCCGAGGAGCGCCGGCGATACATCGAGGAGGCCGCGGGCATCGCCAAGCATCGGCAGCGACGCGAGCGGGCCGAACGCAAGCTGGCGGGCTTGGAGCAGGATCTGGTGCGGTTGTCCGACGTCCTGGCCGAGCTCCGGCGCCAACTGAAGCCGCTGAAGCAGCAGGCCGAGATGGCCCACCGCCACGAGGAGCTGACGGCCGAGGCGGACGCCGTGGCCGTGAAGCTTGCCGCAGCTCGCCTCCGAGAGCTCCTGGCCGAGCGTGACCGCCGAACCGGAGGGTGGAACGAGGGCCTGGATCTGCGGAAGCAGGCTCGGGAGCGACTGGACTCGCTCGACCAAGATGTGGCGAGCACGGCCGACGCGCGGGCCGGGGCGGTGTGGAGGCTCCAGGAGGCCGAGGCCCTGTTCCGGCAGTCCCAGGAGGCGAAATCCTCCGCGGAACGGTCGCTTCGCATGGCCGTGGAAGCCGAGTCCATGGTGCGGATGCAGCTGGCCACCGACGCCGCGCGGCACATCCGCCTGACGGCGATGGACGAGGACTCCGCCCGGATGGAGGCCCGCTTGGCTGAGGTGGCCGCCGAGCTGGAGCAGCGCGAGCGCGAACTCGACGAGGCGGAGCGGGGATTCCGCGAGGCCGTCGAGGCGCGGTGGCTCGTGGAGGAGGAGCGACGCCGGATCTCGGAGGAAGCCGCGGCCCATCGGGCGGAGATGGAGACGCTCAGGGCCTCCCTGGCCTCGCAGGATCGCGAGCGGGCCCGGCTGGAGGAGCACCTCGCGGAGGTGCACAGACGTCGCACGGCGGTGGAACGAGAGCGGGCCCGGCTGGGAGGGGAGGTGGAGCGGCTCGACGGAGAGGGCGCGCCGGTCTGCGAACGCAAGGCGGCAGCGGAACGGGAGCGGATCGACCTCGCCCACCGGGTCGGCGAGCTCGAGGAGGGCGAGCGGCGCCTCATGGGCCGCAGGGAGCTGTTGGAAGCCCGGAAGGCCGACGTGGAGGAGACGCCGGGGTCCCGGTTCCTCGCGTCGCACGCCAGCCGTGCCGTCGGGCTTCTGGGCACGCTGGTCCAGGCCGAGGAGGGGTGGGAGCGCGCGCTCGCCGTGGGCCTCGGCCCCTTCGCCGACGCGGTGGTCTATGCGGAGTTGGACGTCGCGATCGAGGAGTCATCGAACGGCGAGGGGGCGACGCTCGCGGTCGTCGGCGGTGGCCCGGCGACGTTCGCGCTTCCCGATGAACGAACGCTGCTTTCGATCGTCTGGGCCGATCCCGCGGCTCACGGGCTCGTCTCCACGGTCCTGAAGGACATCTACATCGCCGACTCGCTCGAGGAGGCGGTGGGGAAGCACCGTATCCACCCCACATGCGCGTTCGTCACCGCCGACGGCGTGCTGATCGGCCCGGCATTCATCCGAACCGCCGCGTCGGCCTCCCGCGGGGACGACATCGGGCGCGAGCTGGCAAAGGCGGAGCACGATCTGGCCCGGATCCGGTCCTCGGTTCGACCCGCGCGTCACCGGTTGGGACAGGCGGAGGCCGAGTTCGAGCGGTTGGCCGGGCAGCTCGAGGGCATCGACACGGGGATCACGCGCGCCGCCGAGGCCATGGTCCGCCTGGAGACAGAGGCGAACGCGCTGGCCCGGGAGGAGGAGAGCCTGGGCCAGCGCCTGGCGGGGGTGGAAGACGCAACCGCGGCCTGGCGTGACCGGCTGGCCGCGGCCGAGCCCGCGACCCATTCGCTGCCAGACCTCCCCCGCGCGCCCGAGCCGCCGATCCAGCACCGGGTGGCTGTGGAGACGCTGCGGCGGGACCGGGCGGGGATCTCCGGCCGGCTTGCGTCGGTCCGGGCCGAGCGCGCCGCGCTCGCCGCTCACGACCCGGAGGCGTTGTCGGCCGCGCTCGACGCCGCTGACGCCGAGCGCGGCCGTGCCGACCAGCGGCTCATCGCCGCCGAGGCCGCCCTGGAGTCGGCGGCGGCTCGCCGGGACGGGGCCGCCGCCGCCGAGCGCGAGGCGACCGAGGCCGAAGCCGGGATCAACCGCGCCTGGCGTGAGGCCTCCCACGAGCTGGAACGGCTCCGAGAGGAGTACGAGGAACAGGACCGGGTCCGCGGTGATCTGGAGCGCAGGATCCGCGACGCCGAGCGGTTGCTGCGGGAAGGGCACGGGGCGGAGCCGGAGGAGGCGGTCGCCGGCCTGGGTGAGGAGGACTCTGCCCAATCGATCGAGCGACGCGCCGAGCTCGTGCAGCGCCGGCTCGCCCTCCTCGGACGAGTGAACCTGCTGGCCGGGGGGGAGTTCGAGACCCTGCGGGAGCGTCACGACTTCATGGCCGGGGAACTCGACGACGTTCGGAAGGCCAGGCGAGATCTGATGCAGGTCGTCGCCCGCATCGACGAGGAGATCGCCGCCACGTTCGCCGCCGCCTACGCCGACGTGGCGGCATCCTTCGAGGCTTTGTTCCAGGAGCTCTTCCCCGGCGGCGATGGACGTCTCGTGGCCACCGACCCCGGGGACATCCTGTCCACGGGGATCGAGATCGATGCCCGGCCCGGCCGAAAGCGCGTGAAGCGCATCTCGCTCCTCTCCGGCGGCGAACGGGCGCTGACCGCGCTCGCCTTCCTGTTCGCCATCTTCAAGGCCAGGCCGAGCCCGTTCTATCTGATGGACGAGGTGGAGCCGGCCCTGGACGACGTGAACCTGCACCGGTTCCTCCGGTTGATCCGGGGATTCGTCGACGACTCTCAAGTGCTGATCGTGACGCACCAGAAGCGGACGATGGAGGTCGCGCAGATGATGTACGGGGTCTCGATGAGCAGAGAGGGGACTTCCAGGGTCGTCGGGCAACGCCTCGACACGCCGGGCGAAGATCCCCCGGCCGATCCCGGCGATGCGGTCGCGGCGTTCCGCGGTCGGGACGCAGCCACCGAGTAGCCTGTGTCCGCATGGATGTCCTGATCGTCGGCCTGATCGTCGGCCTGTTCGTCGTCGTCGCCGCCGTGGTCGTGGTGGGGATCGTCACGACCGTGTCGCGCCGCGGGCGCCGCTCCACCGGAGCTCGACCGTCACCGATGCGACCGGCGGAGGCGCCCTCGCCCGCCCGCCGGCGGAGCGATGGCCTGGGGGCGAGAGCCCGGGCCTTGCTGGCCGGAGGGACGCCCGGCACGGACGACTGGGCCCGACTCGAGGACCTCCTGCTGAAGGCAGACGTCGGGCCGGCCGCTGCTTCCCGGATGGTCCGGGACATCCGTGCTCGGTATGAGACGGGCGGCGCCCCCGCCGACCCCGAGGACATGCTTCGGGACGAGATCTCGGGGATCCTGGGCGAGGACGGCGCGCTCCGCCTTCCCTCGGATCATCTGGGGGTGGTCCTCGTCGTCGGGGTGAACGGCGCCGGGAAGACCACGACCATCGGCAAGCTCGCCTCCCGGTTGGCTCGGGAGGGCCGAACGGTGAGCGTGGCCAACACCGACACGTTCCGGGCGGCCGCCTCCGAGCAGCTCGACGCATGGGCCAGACGGGCCAACGTTCAACTGATCGCGCAGCAGCGGGGGGCCGATCCCGGCGCGGTTGCCTTCGACGCCGTTGAGTCCGCTCGAGCTCGCGACGTCGACGTCCTGATCGTGGACACGGCGGGACGGCTACACACTCGCACACCGCTGATGGATGAGCTCCAGAAGGTCAAGCGCGTGCTGGAGAAGGCCGCCGGAAACGTGGACGAGGTGCTGCTGGTCCTCGACGCGACCACGGGACAGAACGGGATCGCCCAGGCCCGGACCTTCGCCAGCGCGGTGGACGTGACCGGTGTGGCCCTGGCCAAGCTCGACGGGACCGCCCGGGGCGGTATCGTGCTCGCCGTCCGCGAGGGATTGGGGGTCCCGGTCAAGCTGGTGGGGACGGGCGAGCGGATCGATGACCTCCAGGCGTTCGACTCGCGGGCCTTCGCCGAACGGATCCTGGGGGGCTGACATGCTCGAGAGCGTGGCCAAGGCCGACATCCTGATCGTCGAGGACCACCCGACGATGCGGGAAGCGATGCGAATGGTCCTGGAGCACGAAGGGTTCGACATCCGGGAGGCGAGCGACGGGCAGGCGGCGCTGGCCATGGCTCGGGACCGGCCGCCAGACCTGATGTTCCTCGACCTCAACATCCCCGGTCCGAGCGGCTCGGACGTACTGAAGGAGCTGAAGTCGGCGCCCGAGACGGCAGACGTCCGAGTGATCATCGTGACCGCGGTGGGCGAGGAGGGCCGCGAGTACATCCTCTCGCTCGGGGCCGACGAGTACTTCACGAAGCCCTTCAGCCCTCTGGCGCTCCTTCGGACGGTGGAGAAGGTGCTGACCCCGACGGAGGGGAGCGGCTAGATGTTCGACGCGCTCACCCAGCAGCTGGACGGGATCTTCAAGAAGCTCCGGTCGAGGGGCAAGCTCCATCCCAAGCAGGTGGACAGCGCGGTGGCCGACATGCGCACCGCCCTGCTCAACGCGGATGTGTCCGTGGAGGTCGCCGACGAGTTGCTGGCCAGGGTGAAGGAGCGAGCGCTGTCCCAGGAGGTGATGAAGAGCCTGACCCCCGCACAACAGGTCATAAAGGTGGTGCGGGAGGAGCTTCAGGCGACCATGGGCGGCACCCAGGCGGCGTTCACCCTTCCGTCCGCCAGGCCCGCGGTGGTGATGCTGGCCGGGGTTCAGGGCTCGGGCAAGACCACCGCTTCCGCCAAGCTCGCTCGGATGCTGAGAGAGAAGGGCAAGCACCCGCTGCTCGTGGCGGCGGACCTCCAACGCCCCGCGGCCGTCGAGCAGCTGTTCACCCTGGGGGAAGAGATCGGGGTCCCGGTGGCCTCGGACGGCACGGATCCGGTGGAGGTGGCCAGGGCGGGGGTGAAGCGGGCCGAACGGGAGGGGCTCGACGTGGTCATCGTCGACACGGCCGGCCGCCTCCACGTCGACCAGGAGATGATGAAGGAGGCCCGGCGGGTGAAGGATGTGATCAGGCCCCATCACGTGCTGATGGCTTCCGACGCAATGACCGGCCAGGACGCCGTGGTCCAGGCGCGCGCGTTCATGCGTGAGGTCGACACGACCGGGTTCATCCTGACCAAGCTCGACGGCGACGCCCGGGGCGGGGCGGCGCTCTCGATCACCGCCGTGACCGGCCGCCCGGTCTTCTTCGCGGGGACGGGGGAGCGTCCAGCCGACCTCGAGCCGTTCTATCCGGACCGGATGGCCTCCCGGATCCTGGGGATGGGCGACGTGCTCTCGCTGATCGACCGGGCCCAGGAGAGCCTCGATGCCGACAAGGCCAAAGAGGCCGCGGAGAAGATGGCCACGGCTCAGTTCACGCTGGAGGACTTCCTGGTTCAGATGCGGGAGATGCGAAAGCTCGGGCCGCTCCAGGATCTGCTGGCCATGCTCCCCGGGATCCCCGGAGGCAAGGACGCGCTGAAGGACCTGGCCGGCCAGGTGGACGAGCGCCAGCTGGCCCGAGCCGAGGCCGTCATCTGTTCGATGACCCCGGAGGAGCGCCGTAACCCCGCTATCATCGGTGGGTCCCGGCGCCTGAGGATCGCCCGCGGCTCCGGGACCACCACGGCCGACGTGAACTCCCTGCTGAAGGAGTTCGACGGGGCCCGGAAGATGATGCGAACGATGCTCGGGGGCAAGCGGGGCCTGAAGATCCCGGGCCTGCCGGGGATGCCGGGGAACTCGTAAGAGAAGGAAACGGGATGACGACGAGGATCAGGTTGCGGCGGATGGGGGCCAAGAAGCGGCCCTTCTTCCGTGTGGTGGTGGCCGATCAGCGAAGCCCTCGCGACGGCCGGTTCATCGAGAACATCGGGAAGTACCACCCGCTCGAGGATCCATCGCTGATCGACATCGACGAAGCGAGGGCGCTGGAGTGGCTCCGGAAGGGCGCGCAGCCCAGCCAGGCGGTTCAGGTGCTGCTGACCAAGGCGGGCATCTGGGAGAAGTTCCAGTCGGAGAAGAAGGAGAGCAAGGCGGCGTCGTGAAGGAGCTCCTCGAGTACATCGCGAGGGAGCTCGTCGAGAACGCCGACGCGGTCGAGGTGAACGAGGTTCACGACGATCGCGGGATCCTCCTTCAGCTCACGGTGGATCCCGAGGACATGGGCAAGGTCATCGGCAAGGGTGGGCGAACGGCTCGAGCCATCCGCCAGGTCGTGAAGGCGGCGGCCATTCGCGAGGGGGTTCACGCCGCGGTCGAGATCGTCGACCCGGGATGAACCGCGAGCCGACCGTCGTGGTCGGCCGCATCACCCGGCCCCACGGCCTGAAGGGCGAGCTCTCCGTGCTGGTGCTGTCGGAGGTCGAAGGGCGATTCGCCGACGGGGCTGTGGTCTATCGGGAGGACGGCAAGCCGCTCACCGTCGAGGCGGCGCGGCGTCACCGCGGTGGGCTGCTGGTGAAGTTCCGCGAGGTCCCCGACCGGACGGCCGCCGAACGCCTGTCCCGAAGCGTCCTGGTGGTGCCGGAGTCCTCGTCTCCTCACCTCCCCGACGGCTCATGGTGGGACCATCAGCTCGTGGGCTGCGAGGTCGTCACCGAGTCGGGACGACCGTTGGGTACGGTGCGCGAGGTGATCCACACGGCAGCGAACGATGTGTGGAGCGCGGTATCGGATGAAGGCGAGACGCTGATCCCGGCACTCAAGGACGTGATCGTCTCGGTGGACACGGCCGGCAAGCGCATCGTGGTCCGCGAGATCCCCGGGCTCACGGCACCGGAAGAGCGGCCTGGCCGGTAACGCCCACTGCTAGCCTGCGCGTGTGCGCATCGATGTGTTCACGATCTTCCCTGGCATCGTCGAGGGCCCGCTGCGCGAGAGCCTGCTGGGCAAGGCCATCCAGGCCGGCGTCGTCGATGTGCGGGTGCACGATATCCGCGCCTTCGTCACCGACAGGCACCGCCAGGTGGACGACGAACCCTATGGTGGCGGACCGGGCATGGTGCTGAAACCCGAGCCGATCTTCGCCGCGGTCGAATCGCTGGGAGGGGGGAACAAGCGCGTGATCGTGCTCTCGCCCGCCGGACGCCGGTTGGAGCAGTCGCTCGTCCGTGAGCTGGCGATGGAACCCTGGCTGGTGCTCATCAGCGGCCGGTACGAAGGCGTCGACGAACGCGTCGTGGAGGGCCTTCCGGCCGAAGAGGTGTCGATCGGCGACTACGTTCTGTCCGGTGGCGAGATCCCGGCTCTCGTCGTGCTCGAAGCTGTCACCCGCCTGGTTCCCGGGGTCGTCGGCAGGGAGGAGTCGCTCGAGCGAGAGTCGTTCGAGGACGGTGCCCTCGACCATCCGCACTACACGCGCCCGAGCGAGTTCCGGGGGATGGCGGTCCCGGACGTGTTGCTCTCGGGAAACCACGCCGAGGTCGAGCGGTGGCGACGGGAGGCAGCCCGGGAGAAGACCCGCCGCAACCGTCCCGACCTGCTGAAAGGCTGACCGGGAGGGTCCGACCCGGCTGCTATCATCGGGACTCCCGCCATGAACAAGACCGATCTCGTCGACAAGCACTATCTGCGCTCGGACATCCCGCCGTTCCGGCCCGGAGACACTGTCAAGGTGCACGTCCGGGTGGTGGAGGCGGGCCGGGAGCGGGTTCAGGTGTTCCAGGGCGTCGTGATCCGGCGTCAGGGGGGCGGCCTCCAGGAGACGTTTACCGTCCGCAAGGTGTCATTCGGAGTTGGGGTTGAGCGGACGTTCCCCGTCCACTCGCCGTCAATCGCCAGGCTCGAGGTGGGAACCCGAGGGAAGGTGCGCCGGGCCAAGCTGTACTACCTGCGCGAGCTCCGAGGCAAGAAGGCCCGTATCCGGGAGCGGCGGGTCGGCCCGGAGGAACTGGCGGCGGCCCAGTCCACCTCGGCCGAGGGAACGCTCAAGGGGACGACCGAGCAACAAGGGGCAATCGATGAGGCGGCCGGGACGGAGCCGGTGGGGGTCGCCGAAACCGCCGCGGTCGAAGCCGAGAGCAAGGGCTAGGCGTGGCCAGGCCGCGGCCGGACGCCGCCGAGCCGGCCCCGGCAGATTCTCCTCCAACGGTCACCCCCACCCCCCGGCGGAGGGACGAGTTCGTACTGGGGCCCAGGGCGCCGGAGAAGCGATCACCGGCCCCCTCCAAACGAGCTCGGGAAAGGGACAGAGGCCTCCTGGCCTTCCTTCGCGAGCTCCCCGTCCTGATCCTCCTGGCCTTCGCCCTGGCCCTCGTCCTCAAGACCTTCGTGGTACAGGCGTTCTACATCCCATCGGGCTCCATGGAGCCCACGCTCATGCCGGGCGACCGCGTGCTGGTGAACAAGGTCCTGTACGAGCCGCACCGGGGCGACATCGTCGTGTTCGAGGACCCTTCGGGGCAGCAGCCGGACCGCGGAGTGGTCGGA
>JBIOXZ010000200.1:0-8503 GCA_044869895.1 Actinomycetota bacterium
GGCAAGCGGACGCCGCTCAAGGAGTACCCGACGAAGGGCCGGGGCGGGAAGGGCGTAATCGGCCACTCCCTGACCAAGAAGACCGGGCTGCTCGCCGGGGCCTTCGTCGGCTCGAAGGACCAAGACATGTTCGTCATCTCCTCCTCCGGCATCGTCATCCGGGTGGCAGCCGGCGACATCCGGCGGGTCGGCCGGGCCAGCCAGGGCGTGCGTACCATGCGGGTTGAGGAGGGGGCGCACGTGGTGGCCCTCGCACCCGTGATCATGCAGGCGGAGCTGGAAGAGGAGTAGCGGCCTCGGCGAGCGACGCCTCGGCTCGCTCCTTCGGCAGGGGTACCTTCCTGAAGGTCGCGTAGATCAGGACGTCGTAGGCGATCTTCAGGGCGCCGGCGACCACGAAGGGCGCCCCCAATGCCACCCGCTCCATCACCGCGCCGGCGCCCAGCGCCCCGAACGGACGGGTCACGTACCTCGCGGTATTGGTGAACGCGGCCGCAGCCGTGCGCTCCTCCGGATCGACCATGGCGACGACGTAGGCCTGCCGGGCTGGCACATCCATCTGCGAGAGCGCGTAGCGGGCCAGCAGCACGGCGCCCGCCCATCCGAGCGTCGGCATGAACGGGAGCAGTACCAGGAGCGTGTTCGACGGGAGGTGCGTGAACACCATCGTGTTCAGCAGCCCGATCCGGGAGGCCAGCCGTCCGGAGACGATGGACGAACCGGCCTGGAGCAGGCCGGCCACGAAGAACACGAGTCCCATCGAGGCCGGGCTGGCTCCGAACTTCCGGCCGAACCAGAACACGATGAACGTCTGCACGATGAACCCACCGGCGAACGAGTCCATCCCGAACAGCGCGGCGAGCTTCACGACGGTTCGGCGGGAACGAGTCAGCGGGCGGGGGGACGCGCTCCGGGATGCGGGTCCCCCTCGTCGCTCCGCTCCTCGACCCACACCCTCCGCGCGCCCCCCCGCCCTTCGGTCCGCACCCTCCGCGCCCCCCCCGCCCGTCTCGACGCGCGCAGAGAGACGACGTGCCAGGGCTGCGCACACAATCGCGATGGCTGGGAACGCGAGCAGCCATCGCTGATCCGCGGGGAGCGCCGGGATCAGGCGGCGGAAGGCGTCGGGGCCGCCGGCGGCGAGCGCGCCGATCGCGCCGGCCAGGTAGGCCACGGCGTTGTAGCGGCCGAACACCCTGGCCCGCACCGCCGCCGGCGCGCCGCCCATCATGGCCTGCTCCAGCGAGGTGATGGGGCCGGATTCGTTCGGGTCGGTCGACAGCGTGCCGGTGAGGGCGGCCAGGACGAGCCACGGGAGCGAGCGGGTCAGGGCGAACACCGCGCCGGCCACCCCCATGGCAAGCAGCAGCGCGGTGTAGGCTCGCCGGCGACCGATCCGCTCGCCGGCCAGCCCCACCGCGATCGAGCTCGCGGCCATGCCCGCGAGCATCGCGGTGAACACCACGCCGACCTCGAAGTCGGACCGCCCTTCGCTCGCTAAGGCGCTCCCCAGGATCACGCTCCCGAACCCGTACAGGAACGCCCGCAGTGCCTGGATGGCCAGGATCAGCCGAAGGTCGGTCCGGTCGGTTCGCGCCTCGTTCACGTCAACCCCCGAGGAGGGGCTCCATAATCGCATCCGTGAACGCGCTGGCAGGCCTCACGCTCATCGCCCTCGCCACCGGGGCCGGGCTCTACGGGGGGTTCGTCTTGTGGGAGCGGCTTCCCGCGCGCCTGGCCGTCGCAGTGGAGGCGCTGGCCGGCGGCGGGCTTGCCGCCGGGGCCCTCCTGGTGCAGGAGCGCGGGGGTCCCGGCGACTGGGTCGTGGCCGTGGGGGCCCTCGCCGTGCTCATTCCCGTGCAATGCCGGGTGCTGTTCGGACCGCCCGGGAACCTCTCCGCCGCCTGGGCCGGTCAGGGGTTGTTGCCGAGGGGGTTCCGGCCGCGTAGAAAGACGAGGAACCTGAGGAGCCCGATGGACGAATCTGGCCTGGCAACCGGACCCACGCCCGCAGTCGCGCCCGCGGCCGAGGTCGTCGCCACCATCCCACCGGAGATCAGGCGGGCTCCGAGGAAGAGAGCCCGCCAGACCAGGGTGGTGCTCCGGAAGGTCGGGCCGTGGTCGGTGTTCAAGTTCTCGCTGCTCTTCTACCTTTGCGTGATGACCGTAATCCTGCTGGCGCTGGCCATGCTCTACGGGATCCTTGGAGCGGTGGGGGCCCTCGAGCACGTAACGGAGTTCGCCCGCAACCTGTTCGCCGACAAGTCCTTCTCGATCCACGGAAGCTGGATCTTCGCGCGGCTCACGGTGCTGGGTCTGGCCATGGTGGTCATCTGGTCGCTGATCAACTTGTTCATCGCTTTCCTGTACAACCTCATCTCCGACGTGATCGGCGGGATCGACGTCACGCTGAGCGAACGTCACTGACGGCGCGAGCGGCTCGGAACGAGAATTCGCAGGTCAGACGGAACATTGACAGCCTGTTCGAGCCATGCGTAGGCTTGCCCAGGGCCGGGGTGAAGGTCATCGGGCGGCTCCTTCGGGGCCTGTAGCTCAGATTGGTTAGAGCGCATCCCTGATAAGGATGAGGTCGTTGGTTCAAGTCCAACCAGGCCCACCGTGAAAGGAGAGAATCCCTGATGGGTGAGGACACCGGATCCGATCAGAAGAAGAAGCGTGGGTTCTTCGGAAAGCTCCTCCGTCTCGCGTTCATCGGCGCGATCGTGGCCGCCGTCGTGACGTTCTTCAAGCGTCGCCGAGGGCAGGACTTCGGCGAGGACGAATGGCAGGAGCTCCCGCCTCCCCAGGGCGGCTAGGTCTCGGGAACCGATGTGGGCCAGGGCCCGTGCCGGCGGCACGGGCCCTTCTCCTATCCTGGCCCTGATCGGGGATAGACTCGCCCGCGCCATGGCCGTGAGCGCAGCCCGGACGCTGGCGGAGGACGCCGCCAGGGCCGCCGGCGTCGAGCTCCGGCTCCTCACGACGCTCGAGGATGCCGACAGGATCCTCCGCGTCATGGTTGCAACGTGGGGCGAGCATCAGTTGGTCCCTCGGGAGATGATCCGGGCGTTGGCCGACAGCGGGAACATCCCGTACGGAGCCTTCCGACGCGACGAGCTCGTCGGGTACGTGCTCGGATGGATGGCGCTGGACGCGGACGGACCCCACGTCCACTCGCACATGCTGGCGGTGCTCCCCGGGTCGCGGTCCGGAGGCGTGGGCTACGCACTGAAGCTCGCCCAACGGGCCCAGGCCCTGGAGGCAGGCTATCGCGTAGTGCGATGGACGTTCGATCCGCTCCAGGCCCGAAACGCCCACTTCAACCTGAACAAGCTCGGTGTGCTGTGTGACCGGTTCCATCGTGACTTCTACGGTGCGATGAGCGATGCGCTGAACCGGGGCGACCGGAGCGATCGGCTCGTCGTGAGGTGGGACCTGAATCAGGCGGTCGGCAGCTCCGCGAGCCCACCTGGGCCGCACGTGGATGCGCTCCGCGCGAGCGGGCCGCCCGAGATGCCCACGCCGGAGCGTGGGGAGGAGCCAGCCGTCGATGCGGGCGGGAGCGTGCGGGTGAGGATCCCGGCCGACTACGTGGGTCTCAAGGAGCGGGATCCGGCACTCGCCTCGGAGTGGCGAGACATGGTGGGCGAGGTGCTCGATCGGTCTTTTGACCTCGGCATGATCGTGGTGGGCCTCACTCGCGACCCCGACGGCCCGAGGTACGTCCTCAGGCCTGCCGCAACCGCGACCGGCGGATCTTCGTGACCGTCGTTCGAGCGATCGAGCTCCGCCTGATCAGGCTCCCCCTCGCTCGCCCGTTCCGAACGAGCTTCGGCCAGGAGACGGAGAAGGAGTGCATCCTCGCCAGGGTCGAGACCGATGACGCCGAGGGGTGGGGCGAGTGCGTCGCCGGGCCCGACCCCGGCTTCTCCGAGGAGTTCAACGAGGGAGCGTGGCTGGTTCTGCGGGACTTCCTGGCTCCGGCGCTCTTTCAGGCCGGCGAAACCCGGCCCGAGAACCTCGAGCGCGTGTTCGCCTTCGTCCGGGGCAACCCGATGGCCAAGGCGACGCTTTCGAATGCGGTCCTGGACGCGGAGCTCCGTGCTCGCGGCGAGTCCCTCGCCGCATACCTCGGTGCCGACAACGACCGGGTGGCGTGCGGCGTTTCGGTCGGCATCCCGCCGAGCACCGAGCAACTCCTTGAACAGGTGGCCGGGTACCTTGCCGATGGATATCGCCGGGTCAAGCTGAAGATCCAGCCGGGCCTCGACATCGAGCGTGTCGCCGCGGTACGGAACGCGAACCCGGGGGCCACGCTCTCGGTCGATGCGAACGCGGCCTATTCGCTCGGCGACGTCGAGACCTTCAGGGCGCTCGATGCCTTCGACCTGCTGATGGTGGAGCAGCCGCTCCATCACGATGACTTGGTGGAGCACTCGAAGCTCCAACGCGAGATCCGAACCGACATCTGCCTCGACGAGTCGATACGCTCGGCCGCCGACGCCGAGGCGGCGATCGACCTTGGGTCGTGCCGCATCGTGAACATCAAGCAGGGCAGGGTGGGTGGGCTCGAAGAGGCAAAGCGCATCCACGACTCCCTCTTTCCTCGGGGGATCCCCATGTGGTGTGGCGGGATGCTCGAGACCGGGATCGGCCGGGCCACCAACCTCGCGCTCGCCGCGCTCCCCGGCTTCGTGCTCCCCGGTGACACCAGCGCGAGCGAGCGGTACTTCCTCGAGGACATCACCGAACCCTTCCGCATGGATGCCGACGGGACGATGGCGGTCCCGATAGGCCCGGGTATCGGGGTGGATCCCCGCGCCGACCGGCTGACCCAGAGTACCCTGCGGACGGAGGTCGTGAAGAAAGAGTGACAAGAAGCGGGACCCCGGCTTGACCGAGGAGGCCGGTGCCCCCTACAGTTCACCACGAGAGGCCGCTGGGACCTTCGGGTTCTGGCGGCTTCTCGCTTTCCTCGGTAGCCGTGCTCGCACCGGGCATCGATCCGATGTGCTTGACCCCTGCCTGTACGCGGGTACTTTGCGATAGGTCGCCGGTCGCGCCATGCTACCGATGAGCAACGGGTGGCCGGCAGCAAGGGGCAGAACCATGAAGAAGCGCGTCGTACGCACGGGCGAGATTGAAGTCGAGGATTCGCAAGGGCGTGTACGGGCCAGGCTTGGGGTGACGAACGACGACTCGCCGTTCGTCGCGTTCTACGGCCCGGACGAGCGGCTCCGGGCCCGGTTCGGGGTTCAGCTCGACGGCTCGGCCGGCCTGGCCATCGCGGACGACGAGGGCAAGGTCCGAGCCACCTTCGGTCTGTTCTCCGACGGCTCGGCCAGCATGGCCATGGTCGACCACAACGGGAAGGTCCGAGCCAAGTTCGGACTGTCGACCGAGGGCTCGCCGACGCTCGCGCTCCGGAACAAGGACGGACAACTCGGCTTCGTGTACAGCCTGGCTCAGCAGGGATCTCCCACCATCTCACTCCAGGACGAGGACGGGAAGGTGCGGGCCAGGCTGGGCCTCGCCGCCGAGGGTTCGCCCATCCTGCGCCTACTGAACAAGGACGGCGAGCTCCGGGCCATCATGGGGCTAACCGCGGAGGGCACGCCGGTGATCCAGTTCTTGGACAAGAAGGGGGAGCCGACCTGGATGGCCCCAGAGAAGCTCCCGTTCGTGGATCTGACCGAGGTCGAGTCCGTCCCCGCACAAGGGGAGGCCTAGCGCTCGTGCCGGGATGGTGGATGGCAGCATTCACCGTCCAGTGGGTCCTGCTTATCGCCCTGTGCGTCGTGGTCGTGGCCCTGGCCCGCGAGGTCGGCGTGCTGCACCTTCGCCTCGGCCCGCTCGGCGCTCTGGAGATCGACGAGGAAGGGCCGCCGCTCGGACAAACGCCGCCCCTTCTTCGCGCCAGGGCGGCGGACGGCTCGGCCGTCGACCTGGGAGGCCCGGGCGGCGGCCGGCTGATTGTCTTCGAGTCCCCGACCTGTCCGGTGTGCCAGCAGGTCCGTCCGTCGGTGCCGGCGGCGGCGGCGGCGGCCGGGCTGGTCCCGCAGGTCGTTTCCGATCCTGAGGCCGAGCGGGCCTGGGCCGTCCCGGGCGTTCCGTTCGTCGTGATCCTCGACCCGGTCGGGGTGGTCAGGGCCAAGGGCACGGTGAACGACCTGGAACAGCTGGAGGGGCTGGTCGACACGGCCGCCCGCCGGATGCCCTTCGAGCTCCAGGAGGCCCGGGCGGGCTGATGCATCCCGAGCTCGCCCGCATGCCTATTGAGCTTGCTCGCAGGACGAGCAGGCGCTCGTTCCTGGGCAAGGTGGGACGGGCCGTGGTCGTCCTGGCGGGCGGGTCCTTCGTCGCCGTCGCGCTCGCACCCGAACGGGCGGAGGCGCACCACATCTGCGGCCACCTGTTCACCACGGGATCGTGCCCGCACCCGTTCGCCCCGCTCACCCGGGTGGACGCATACGGCTATCCGGTGCATCCGGTGCACGGCTATCCGGTGGACGATGACGGCCGCATCTACACGAGTCGCCGGCAGCGACGGCGCAAGATCTGCCAAGAGCGGGTCCCCGACGAGTATCCGGGGGTGAAGGATCCGCGGTACGGCGGTGGTTGGAGCCGATGTTGCGGTGGGCGCGTCCGTCACATCCAGGACTGCTGCTCGAGCTCGAGGATCCGGATCAATGGGGACGGCTCGGTCCGGGGGTACTGCCCGGGCGCCCTTCGCGTGTTCTGCATCTCCTACCGGGAGCTCAACCTGGCATGTTGAGCGAGCCCGTGACGGTCGCCGTGATCGTCGCGTCCGTCGTCGCCGGCGTCTCCACGCTCTTCGGCCCCTGAGGGTTGTCGATGGTGGAGACCATCACCCCCGTGGTCCACGGGGGACGAGCCGGAAAGTGGGCCGGAAGCGTGGCGCTTCACGTGACGGGCGCGGTGGCGTCCGCGGCGGCCTTCGGCGCGATCCTCGGGGGCGCGGGCTCGCTGCTCGGCGCTCCCTGGGCCGGAGGCCGGGCCCTCCTCATCGCCCTCGTCGCCGCGCTGTATCTGGTGCGAGAGGCCACAGTGGTGCCGGTCCCGGTGCCGCAGCTCCGCCGGCAGGTCCCGCAATGGTGGCGGACGTTCTTCTCCGTTCCGGTCGCGGCCTTCCTGTACGGGGCGGGGCTGGGTGTCGGGTTCCTCACCTATCTCGCCCACGGGACGCTGGTGGTGGTGGCGGTGGCCGCGGCCGGTTCGGGGGAGCCGCTCGTGGGGGCGGCCCTCGTAGCTCCGTTCGGGCTCGCCCGCGGCCTCTCGGTTCTGGTGGCGGTACGGGCCCGACGGCCCCAGGAGGATTCGGACTTGGTGGCCAGGCTGGCCCGGAGCGCTTCGTCGCCGGGCTGGCGAGCCGCCCATGTCGCGGCCTTGTTCACCGTGGGCGTGGCCGCGGCGGTCATGCTCTTGGGCAGCGACGTGTTCGTGGCGCCGCTGGTAGCGGCGGCGCTCGGTGCCGCGTTCGGCTGGTCGGCCGGTGCCAAGATCGCTCGCCCGGCATCCTGGCGGCGGCTGCTGGGCGCCCAGGGGTTGCCCCCCTGGATGCAGCGGACGTCGGTGATCGGGGTACCCCTTGCCGAGGTGGCGGTCGTCGGCCTGGTGGTGATGGGGATGCACCGGACGGCCGGCATCGTCGCCCTGGCGATCCTCGCCACCTTCTCGGCCGCGATCCTCCAGGCTCGCCGGCGGTTCGGGAACGTGGTGGCTTGCGGATGCTTCGGGACCAGCGTTGCCCAGGACTACCGGATCTTGCTCCTCCGCAACGCCCTCCTGGCCGGCGGCGCGTCGATCGCGGCCCTCGGAGGCGTCGACGCGCCCCGCATCAACGTGCCGGGGCTTCCGACGGCCGGCGACGCCCTCCCCGCGGTCCTCGCCGTCACCGGCATCGTCGTGGCGGCGTGGATGCTGGCTTCCGCCCTTCGATCCGTCCGCATCAGAAGGATGACGTGAGGCGGAGCATCGGTCTGGCGTGGCTCGCCGGGCCAGTGCTCGGGGGGCTCCTGCTGACGAGCCTTTCCATAGCGCTCGCGGCGCCGAAGGACTACCCGGACGGGAACGACACGTTTGGCCGCCTCGATGTCAGAACGGTGGGGTTCACGGCCGATCCCAACCCGCCCACATGGATCATCCACACGTTCGCCTTCTGGACCGCGAGAGACATCAGGGACACGGGGTTCCTTCTCGTGCTCCTCGACACGCGTGGGGATGCAGATGAGGACTACGTCGCAGTAGCTCGATCGAACGGACGCGACCTCGTGGGGAGGCTGTTCCTCCGCCGCCCACGTCGTCCGGACGCGCTCGTCGGGCGCATCAGGGCCCGAAAGATGGGTCCCGATGGGGTGATCATGTCCGTGGGCCTGGGCAAGCTCCGATTCGGACCCCATCGGACGTCGTACTCCTGGTGGGTGGTGACCCAGTTCACCGGCCCGTCGTGTCCTCGAACGTGCCTCGATCTCGCCCCGGACGA
>JBIOXZ010000201.1:0-50841 GCA_044869895.1 Actinomycetota bacterium
CGAGCCATGCCGCTCGTGCGGGAACGGATGAAGCGGCTCACCGACGTTATCGAGCTCCTCAGGTTCCTGCTCACCGACGACGTCAAGCCGAACGAGAACGCGGCCGAGCTCATCGCGAAAGCTGGATCCGACTACCTGCGAAGGGCGGCCGACGTTCTGGAGCGCGTCGAGCCGTGGACGAGCGAGCGCATCCTGCGGGCGCTGGACGAGGTGGCGAAGGAGGCTGGGCTGAACCGGACGAAGGGATGGCAGCCCATCCGGGCCGCCGTCACCGGGTCGAACGTCTCACCGCCGCTTCCGGAATCGCTCGAGCTGCTGGGCCGGGAAGCCACGGTGGCTCGGCTCCGAGCAGCCGCGGCTGCTGCGGGCTGATTCCCCTAGCCGAGTCGAGGTGCGACGGCGGGCACCAGGGCGTTCCGGAGGCTCGTCGCAGCGTCCTCGGGGAGCACGGTGTTGATGCTCATGGCGGAGCCCAACTCGAAGCCCGCCTGCGTCGAGAGCTTGGGCACGATCTTGATGTGCCAGTGGAAGACCTCGTTCGTATGGCCGTTCGTGGGGGCCGAGTACATGACCAGGTTGAAGTCGGGATCGCCGCAGGCCCGCCGGATCGCGGCGAGGACGCGGATCAGGATAGCGGCCAAGTCGTCGACCTCCTCGTCGGCCAGATCGCCGAACGAGCCCTGGTGAAACGTGGGGATCACCCACGTCTCGAACGGGGAGCCGGCGGCGAAAGGCTCGAAGGCGATGAAGCCGACCTGCTCCTGGACCACTCGGACATCGGCCGCGCGCTCCGCGGCGATGAGGTCGTCGTACACGCAGCTGCCGTGCTCGTCGTAGTAGCGGGTGGCCACATCGACCCGACGGAGGAGCCGGGGGAGGAACACCGGCGTTGCCACGATCTGCGAATGAGGGTGCGTGAGCGACGTGCCGGCAAGTGGCCCGAAGTTCTTGAACATCACGACCGCTTGGATGTGATGCTGGACGATGAGCTCGCGGTACCGGGTCCGCCACACGTCGACGACGCGAGCAACGTCCTGTTGGGTCATCTCGTCCATCCGGCCGTCGTGCCGGCGAGACTCGATCACGACCTCGTGACTTCCCACACCCGGCATCTCCCGGAAGAGCGGAGGGCCGCTGCGAGCCACTGAGCCGTCACCCGAAAAGGCCCCGTAGAGGTTGGGGACGACCCGAACCTGCCAGTCACCCCCCTTCGGATCTCGGAGGATCTCCGGCGGGGTCTGGTCCTCGTTCCCGGGGCAGAACGGGCAGGAGCGGTCGAGCTCGGGGAGATGCGCGCGGGGGACCACGACTGGCTGGTGTGGCCGGCCGGCTCGAATCGGCGCCATCACAGCCCACTGCCGGCTGGTCGGATCCTGCCTCAGGGTCGACATCCGACCGACAACGCTACAGGAACGTCCACATGACCAGGAACCGAGTACGTCAGTGGACCCGGTGCCCGATCGCAGGGTCTTGGCCTGGAGCCTGAATCATGCGGGCGGCGCATCGGCGTCCGGCAGCGGGTCGCCATCGGCCGGCGGGTCGCCATCGGCCGGCGGGTCTGTATCCGGCGGCGGGCCAGCATCCGGCGGCGGGCCTGCGTCCGGTGGCGGACCGGCATCAGGTGGCGGGCCTGCGTCCGGCGGCGGGCCGGCATCCGGCGGCGCTCCTGAATCGGGCGGCGGGCCTGCATCCGGCGGCGGGCCTGCATCTGGCGGCGGGCCTGCATCTGGCGGCGGGCCGGCATCCGGCGGCGGCCCGGCATCCGGCGGCGACCCGGCATCCGGCGGCGACCCGGCATGGGGCGGCGGGCCAGCATGGGGTGGCGGGCCTTGATCGGCGTCCGGCTCCGGCACTTCATCGGCGTCGGGCGGCGGAACCTCGTCGGCATCTGGCCCCGGCCCTTCATCTGAACCGGGCTGCGGGCCTTGACCAGTACCGGGCTGCGGGCCTTGACCAGTACCGGGCTGCGGGTCTTGACCGCCACCGGGCTTCGGGCCTTGATCGCCGGCGGGCTGCGGTCCTTGACCGCTCCGCGGCTCGTCCCTCGACACATCGGATCCACTCGGCCCGTCGTGCATGACCCCGCTCGGGATCCCCAATCGAAGCCAGATTCGGTCATCCGGTCCGAGAGGCTCCCCGGTCGTGTGAGGAGCTGTAGCCTCGCCCGAGGCCTCGAGCACGGGGACCGGCGCGGGGAGTCCGATCCGGGCGAGGAAGTTCGCGGCGACATCACGAGCCCCCGGTGGGAGTTGCCCGCTGATGGCGAGGCTCGTGCTGGCTGTCAGGACCACGACGACGAGCGCCGCTCCGAGCCGTATGCTCGCGCGTCGACCTGCCGACGCGACCTCGCGCGCGGCAGTCCCTTGAATCGGCCGCCGCCTCGAGCGAATGACTGCAGCGATCGCAGGGATCACCTCGTCTGCGCTCGCCCGCTCCTCGGGGGTCGCGGCGGCGCGGACCGCTCGAAGGAGCTCGTCGAATTCGAACCCTCCACGGTCATTGTCGCTGGGCACCGCGTTCATCGGCGTCATCATCGCTCCATCCCTGAAGGAGCCCGGTCCAGATCCCGAACCTTGGCGGCCTCAGCGTCGTGGCGCAGGCGCCTGAGCCCCTCGGTCTCCGTCATGCGAACGACGTTGGGCGGACTGCCGGTGATCCCGGCGACATCGACCACGTCGAGGCCGCCCACGGCCCGCAGGAGAAGCACGTCGGCTTGCTCGGGAGCGAGGGTTCGGATGCGGACGAGCGCCGCGTCCACCGCGCGCCCTTCGTCGGACGCGTCGTCTGATTCCTGCCCGTTCTCCTGGGTCGAGCGAGACGACCCACCGTTTTCTCGAGCTTTGAGCTGCCGCCTCGCGACGGCGAACACCCATCGGCGGAAGGAGCCCTCGTCTCCATCGAACTCCGGCAACGCGGACGCGATGTGGTTCCAGGTCTCCGAGGCGAGCTCATCCGCCCCGTCGGGGCCGTGCGCGCGGAGGTAGCGGAGCACCCTGGGGTGAAACTCACGGAAGAGGGTCGCGACTGGCCACTCGAGTCCTGCCTGTGCCGCCGCCAGAACCGTCTCGAACCGCTCGGCTATGCCGTTTTGGCTCACGACCAGCGGCCGGGGCAGCTCACCCTGTACCGAGACCACGTTGGTTTCGTCGCCTCTGCCATCTTGGCGCACAAAGGTCCAATTGCTCCGTGGGAGCCGGAAGGAGAATCGAGACCCGATCCCGAGCTCGCTCTCGACCTCGAGGTAGGTGCCGTGCATGTCGAGGATCTCCGACGCGAGCGCGAGTCCGAGCCCCGTTCCTCGGGTGGAGCGAGTGTTCGGATCGCCTCCGCGGAAGAACCGTTCCCCGATGTGGCACGTCTCCTCAGGCGGTATCCCGGGTCCGTCGTCGGTGACCGAGATGACTGCATCCGGCCCATGGCCGCTCGCGGCGACGCGCACGCGGCTACCCATGGGGGTGTACTTCGCAGCGTTCGTCAGGAGGTTCTCGACCACCCGCTCGATGAGCAACGGATCCGCGAGGGCCGTGAGCCCATCCTCGACGTGGACTTGGACCACGTGGTTGCGGAGGAGGCTGGTGAGACGATCGGCGACGCCGCTCAGGAACTCGCGGAGATCGACCTCCCGGGGCTCCATCTCGAGCCGTCCCGCCTCCAGTCGCCCGAAGTCCAGAAGCTCAGCGATGATGCTGTCGAGGGTCGCGGCGTTCGTGTTGAGCCTTGCCAGGAGATCGCGCCGGTCCGCTTCGGAGAGGTCATACCAGCTCTCCTCGAGCGTTCTCCCCATCCCGGCGATCACCGTGAGAGGCGTCCGGAGCTCGTGGGAGACATTGGAGAGGAAGTCGCTCTTCATCCGATCGAGCTCGGCGATGCGGTCCATCGAGCGACGCTGCTGCTCGAACCGGCGCGCGTTCTCGAGCGCGACGGCCGCCTGCGTCGCCAGCATCTGGAAGACCTCGAGGTCCTGAGGGGAAGGACCCGGGGGCTCCTCGATGCCCACGACGAGGATCGCCTCCACGCGATCGGCGGCGAAGATGGGGATCACCACGGCGTGCGACACGCCGAGCCGGCGGAGCGGCCCCCCGAGGGCATCATCATCCGTGAGGCCCACGACAACGGCCCGTCCTCCGACCAACACACTCTCGATCGCCCCGAAGCGAAGCGACTCGATCCCTTCGGCGAAGTCCTCCTGGGCTTCCAGAGGAAAGGCAACATGATGGTCAACGCCCTCCTGCACGAAGATGCGGGTCGTGGGGAAGCCCAGGGCAACGACCGAGTCGACGACGGCTCGCAGAACGGCCATCGGTTCGACAGCGCTCATCTGCCGAGCCGCTGCGGACACCACCGCCAGCAGCGCCCACCGACGCTCGGACTCCACACGCGCTTCCCTGTGGGCGGCCGTCTGACGCTTCAGCTGGCCCACCAGGAGGTTCGCGAGGATCGCCAGGACGGCCAGCACCGCCAGGAGCATCGGGTCCCATTTCGAGGCGCCGACGGCCACCGAGTAGCTGCCGACGGTGAGGCCCAGCAGGACGATCTGAGCTGAAGGCGAGAAGGCGACGGCGAAGAGCATGGTTGTGAGCGCGTACTGGAACATGAGCGGGGAGCTCGAGCCGCCCGTCGCCCAGATGCCGACCGCGATCAAGGTGAGGTTCACGACCGACCACACATACAGGGCCAGCATCCCCCAGCCCTTCCTGAAGAGACGCTCGTACGGTAGGAGCGTGGCCAGACCCGCGCTGACGGCCACGGCGACGAACACCAAGCCGAACGGGCCCATCTCCACATTGGCACGCCGCGCGATCACGAGTGCCGCCGCTGCAACGAGGGGCGAGAGCAACGTCATCCGCATACCGATCGTCAGGGTGCGGAGTTGCAGGGGGAAGGCGCGTTCGTCGGGTGTCCATGCCCTGTCGACCCGCGCACGTTTGACGCCATGGGTGGCCTTCAACATGGCCCGAGCGCCATGCGTTATGTCCCGAACGCTGCGCGTCGATCGGCTTCGCCGCAGAAATGCAATGGATACCGCCATTCGGGTTAAGGTAGGCCGAATCGGAGGACGCCGAATCGGCCGACCGGTCATTTTGGCTACGGCATCGCACCAGGCTGTGTAGGTCTTCCGGCCTCCCCCGATCTGGACCAGATTCCCGCTGTCGGCGCCCTGTGCTTGTCTGGTGGACGGGGATTGGAGTGTCTGAACTGGATGGTGAACCCGTCCTTTAGGGTTTGCTGCGAGCGTGTCGACGTGCGCTCAGTACCGCCACCTGTGAGCCGCCACGACCTCCTCGGGCTCCTGGCCGGCGAACGCCTCGGCCTCGGCCCTGCGAACCGCGGTGAACGGCCCGAACAGCATCGGGCCCATGGCCTCCCGCAGAACGTCTGACGTCTCCAGGTGCGAAAGCGCTTCCTCGACGGACTGGGGCAGCCGTTCGATGCCCCGGCTTGACAGCTCGTGGACGGAGAGCCCGCCGGGGTCGATGGTCACCTCTTCGGGAAGTCGCAGGTCTTTGTTCACCCCCGCCAGGCCGGCGGCGATGAGCGCTCCTGCAACCAGGTAAGGGTTCGCGCTCTGGTCGAAGCACTTCACCTCGGTGTTCGCCGCGGTCTCGCGCGTTCCCACCATCCCGGTGACGAATCGGATGGCGGCCTCCCGGTTCTCCCGTCCCCAGCACGCGAACGCCCCGGCCCAGTGCGACGGGATCAACCGGAGGTAGCTCGGCACGCTCGGTGAGCCAACCGCGAGAAGGGCGGGAAGCTCGGCCAACACGCCTGCCACGAACGCCTCGCCCGTCTCGGTCATCCCGTACGGCCCGGTTCCCCCGTCGAACAGGTTCCTCCCGTCGCGCCAAAGGCTGAAGTGGACGTGGCCGCCGTTCCCAACGTGGCCCGCGATGACGACGGGGGAGAACGACGCTCGCATCCCGTTCCTCGCCGCCATCGCTCGGATCGTTTGACGGACCAGGACCGTCGTGTCGGCCGCGCCGACCGGATCGGCCGGCTCCACCGAGATCTCCAATTGCCCCACGGCGTACTCGGGATGGAACTGGTCCACTCCGACGCCCTGATCCTCGAGCGCGGCGATCAGGTCGCGGGCATAGTCCGAGATCGTCGCCAGGACCGGGAGCCCGTATGCGGGACCCGTGTGGATGGGGCTGTCGATCTCCGAGCTCGCGGCGGCCTGGAACCATTCCAGCTCGAACGTCATCCGCACCTCGATCCCGGCGTCGGCCGCCCTGCGCGCCATACGCTTGGCGAACGTCCGCTGGCACCCGGGATAGACCTCGCCCTCCTGCGTGTGCTTGTCCACAGGAGCCCAGGCCCATCCGGGTTGCGCGGCAAGCACCTTCACCGCCGAGGGGTCGGGCATGAGCCGGAGGTCGCCGACCGGGCCGCCGACCTCGTCGCTCGAGGTGATGGAGTCATTCACCAGGAAGACCTCGAACACCGGGGACATGCCGATCCCGTACTTCACCGCCCGTTCGAGGACCGACACGGGGACGGTCTTCACCCGCGTCACACCCGCGTTGTCGACCTGGCTGAGTGCGATGGCCCGGATGCCCAGGGCCGACAGCGACTCCCTCAGTTCACTGGCCCGAGCAGCGCGCCACTTCGTCTCCTCCGAAGATCCGTCCGTCCGGTCCTCAGGCAACCCTCTACCCCCCGTGGCTCGCTCGACCCTGGCCGAGCCGAATCATCGCACCCGTGGACCGCCGGACGCGATCGGGTCTCGCACGGGCTTGGGAGGCGAGGCTATGCTCGCCCCCGTTCGGGGGTGGAGAGGGGAGGAAGGCCCGGCGGTGACGGCGGTGGACGTCGAGCATCTGCGGTTGATCGATCACCACTGTCACGGGGTGGTGAAGGCCGACCTCGACGTGGACGGCTTCGAGAACCTGATCACCGAGAGCATCGATCCGCCCCCGGCCGGGACCAGCCGGTTCGACGGCCCGCTCGGCCTGGCGGTGCGGCGATGGTGCGCGCCGATGCTGGGCCTCGAGCCGTTTCCCTCGCCGGAGGAGTACGTGGCTCGTCGGGCCGAGCTGGGCGCCGACGCGGTGGCCAGCTCGTTCCTGAAAGAAGCGGGCCTCGGCATGCTCCTCCTGGACACGGGGTACCGCTCCGAGGAGCTCCACGATCTGAATGCCATGGGTCATCTGGCCGGGGTCCCGGTCCACGAGATCGTCCGGCTGGAGGCCGTGGCGGAGGCCGTGGCCGCATCCGGCGTGGATGCGAGTTCGTACGCGAACGCGTACCGGGAGACGCTCGAGAAGTCGTCGAGACATGCCGTTGGGCTCAAGACCATCGTGGCCTACCGGGGCGGGTTCTCCTTCGAGCCGGAGGAGCCGACCGACGCCGAGGTCATACAGGCCGCCGGGACGTTCCTGGACGAGGCGGCGTCGGGCCATCCCCGGCTGGTGGATCCCGTGTTGCTCCGGTTCGGGATCTGGTCGGGCGCGCGGCTGGGCCGCGAGCGTGGCTTCCCCATGCAGTTTCACAGCGGTTGGGGGGACGCCGACCTCGACCTGCATCTGTCGAACCCAACGCTCCTCACCGGGTTGATCCGCCAGCTCGACCGGCTCGGGGTGAACGTGGTGTTCCTCCATTGTTACCCGTTCCACCGCGACGCGGCGTACCTCTCGTCGGTGTACGGGAACGTGCACTTCGACGTGGGCTCGGCTTTGCACTACCACGGCCCCAGCTCGGCGCGCCTGCTCGCGGAGGCCATGGAGGTCGCGCCGTTCTCGAAGGTCCTGTTCTCCTCGGATGCCTTCGGGCTGGCCGAGCAGTACCACCTGGGGGCCATGCTCTTCCGGCGTGCGCTCGGAGAGGTCCTCGACGGGTGGATCGAGGCCGACCACTGCGACGCGGTCACCGCCGGGCGCATCGCCGAGGGCATCGCCCGGGGGAACGCGCTCAGGATCTACCCGCTGCCCTAGCCTTCGCGGGCTGGCGGAGTCAGGACCCCCAGGCCTCCGCCACCGCTCGCTCGATCTGTCCAACGTGATCGTGGGCGTGCTCGGCGAAGATCTCGAGCCACATCTCCACGGAGTAATCCCCGCCCTCCGTGTGCGCCCCGGACCGGCCCCAATCCTCCTCTGTCAGCAAGTCGAGGAGCGCGGCGGTGCTCTCCCGAGTAGCCCGCAAGGCGGCCAGCGATGGTCCGAGCGGCCTCCTGTCGTAGTGCAGACGGTGAGCGAGCTCCTTCTCGTCGTAGCCCTGGATCACGGGCCCTTTCTCGGCGAGCAGCAGGCGGAGCCGAGCGGCGGACATCATCTCGCTGTCCGCCAGGTGATGGATGACCGCCCGTGCCGACCACCCGCCCTCGGCGGGCACGTGGTCGAGTTCCTCGTCCGAGAGACCCGCCACGACCTGCTCCACGACTTCCGGCCCTTCCCCGTATCGCGTGATCAGCTCGTTGCGGCTCGCTCCGGCCACGTGAACGACCTCCTCAGAACAGCTCGAGATATTCCTGGCGCTCCCAATCGCTCACCGAGTCTGCGAACCGGGCGAGCTCGTGGCCTCGGATGGCCGTGTAGGCCTTCAGGAACTCCTCCCCGAAGAACTCCTTCGTGGCCGGCTCTGCGGCCAGCTCCCCAAGCGCCTCGGGCAGCGAGGAGGGAAGCGGCTCGAGCGATGGGTCTTCCTCGGCCGGCGCATCGCTCGACGGCGGGGGAGGCGTCAGTCCCTGCTCGATCCCCGCCAGTCCCGCCGAGAGCAAGGCCGCACCGACCAGGTACGGATTCGACAGGGCGGTGGGGCCTCGGTTTTCCGTGTGCGTCGACTCGGGCCCCCCGCCCTTCACCCGGAGGAGCGCCGAGCGGTCCTCGAGACCCCAGGAGATGTTGGTCGGGCTGAACGTGTGTTTCCGGCGGCGTCGGTGGCAGTTCACGGTGGGGGCGATGAGCGCGTCGACCGCCTTGGCGTACCGGAGCTGCCCGGCGATGAAAGACCGGCAGACATCGGTGATGCCCTGGGGGTCGTCGGCGTCTCCGAACGCGTTCTTCCCGGTCTTGGAATCCACCAGCGACATGTGAGTGTGGCAGCCGCTGCCGGCGGAGTCCGCAAACGGCTTGCTCATGAACGTGGCGAGGTAACCGTCGGCCCGCGCGATCTCCTTCACCCCGTTCTTGAAGGTGAACGCGTTGTCGGGGCCCGCCAACCCCTGGCCCGGCGCGAAGTTGATCTCCCACTGCGACCCGGCGTACTCGCAGTTCGACGTGATGATGTCCACCCCGATCTGGGGCATCTGCTCCAGGATGCGGCCGATCGTGGGGACGTAGGCGTTCCGAACCGTGTTGAAGATGTGGTACCCGCCGAACAGCGGCTCCAGGGTCTCCGGGTTCAGCAGGTAGAACTCGTACTCGAAGCCCGTGACGGGCTCGTAGCCCATCGCTCGGCATCTCTCCAAGGCCCTGCGGTAGACCTGCCTCGGGGTGGCGTCGAGCGGCGTGTCGTCGTACCAGCGGGCGTCGCAGATGAGCCGGGCCGTCCGGTCCGCCCATGGGACAACCGCGGCCGTTTCCGGGTCGGGGAAGAGCAGCTGGTCCCCGTACCGACGCTCCTCGTTGTAGAGCGTGCCGCCCACGACGTCCGACCGGGTATCCAGGACGCTGGCCCCGCCGTACATGTTGAGGCCCCGCTGGGCGTAGCCGAACGCGTGGCGGATGGGGACCGTCTTGGACCGGGAGGTACCGTGCATGTCGGGCAGCTCGAACCGGACCCAATCGATCCCGTCCTTCTGCCACCCCTCGAGGATGTCGTCCGCGCCGGCCACGGGGCAGCAGGATAGCGTCCCGCCCCGGCCAGGCATAGCCGGGCGCCCGGTTCGTGGCGGCACCGACCGGGAGGTAATCTCCGGGCGATGGTGGACAGCAACGAGACCCGGGTGCTCCCCCTGGAGCTCGACCACCGATACCCGGTCGTCGTCCGGGGCCGGGGTGTCTGGGCGGAGGACTCCGGTGGGCGGCGGTACCTCGACGCCATGAGCGGTGGCTCGATGGCGGCGACCCTGGGCCACGGCCGAACGGACATCATCCAGGCGGCCCGCGCCCAGGCCGAGCGGCTGGCATACGTGCACAACGAGCGACTCACCAACCCCGCGCAGGAGAAGCTGGCTCGAGAGCTCGTCGAGGTCGCGCCTGAGGGATTCACCCGCGTGCGCTTCGTGGCCAGTGGGTCCGATGCGAACGAGATGGCCGTCCAGCTCGCCCGGAGCTTCCACGTCGAGCGAGGCGAACCCGATCGGTGGCAGGTGATCTCCCCGGCTCAGGCTTATCACGGTCCGACGATGGAGACCCTGGCCCTGACCGGCCGGCCAGGGCTCCAGGGACCGTTCGGCCCGTACCTGCCGCGTCACCTGCATATCCCCCCGAGCACGTGGCGCTTCGATCCCAGCGGCGAAGCCGCCCTGGAGGCTCTGGACCGGGCCTTGGAGGAGTCCGGCTCCGGGACCGTCTCGGCGTTCTTCTGCGAGCCGATCAGCGCCGCGGCCCTGCCCGCGTACACCCCGCCCCGACGTTTCTGGGAGGGCCTTGCCGAGCGGCGCGAGCGTCACGGCTTCCTCGTCCTGTTCGACGAGGTGGTCACCGGCGTGGGGCGAACCGGAAGGTGGTTCGCCGGCGCCGGCACCGAGTGCGCGCCCGACATCATCGCCACCGCCAAGGGCTTGGGGGCCGGGTACGTTGCCATTGGGGCCCTGCTGGTCAAGGAGCACGTGTACGACGCGATCGCTCGCGGCTCGAGGCGGTTCACGCTGGGGCACACTTGGGACGGCGCCCCGCTCGCATGTGCCGTCGGACTCGCCGTGCTCCACGCGATGCGCTCCGAGGGCCTGGTCGACCGGGTCCGAGACCGCGGGGCGAAGCTGCTCGAGGAACTCGGCGCGGCCATGAACGGGATCCCAATGGTCCGGGAGGTTCGAGGGCACGGGTACCTGCTGGGCGTTTCGTTCGTCGACCCTCGCGACGGTGATTCGCTCCTTCCGCGGGAGCTCCGCGTGGGGGCCAGGATCGACGGAGCCGCCTTCGAGCGCGGCCTGATCGTCCTGTCCACCCAACCCACGCGAGACGGGTACGCCGGCGACCAGACCTTGTTTGCACCGCCATTCACTGCTTCGGACGAGGAGCTGGCCGAGATGGTGTCCCGGTTCGGCGACACCGTGCGGCACGTCGCCGAGGAGGTCGAGCGCGAGCTGTCCGCGCACCCGGCGGCGACGGGGGCCGAGCGATGACGGAGCCGGCAGCGAGGGCTGCGCTTCGGGCGCTCATCCTCCAGCACGAGGAGCCCACGCCGCCGGGCCACGTGACCGAGTGGCTGGAGGGCCACGGCGCCGAGATGGATGTCTTCCGCATCGACCTCGACGAGCCCAAGGCCGATCCCGGGGACTACGACCTGATCGTGTCGCTCGGTTCCGAGTTCGCCGCGTACGACGACTCGCACCGGTTCGTCACGACCGAGGGGGAGCTGATGCGGCGCGCGGTCGACGCGAACGTGCCCGTCCTGGGCCTGTGCTTCGGCGGCCAGATGCTCGCCCGGGTGCTGGGCGGGGAGGTATATCGCGGGTCCGAATCGGAGATCGGCTGGCTCCCGGTGCGGACCGGGGACCCCGAGCTTGTTCCAGCGGGCCCGTGGTTCCAGTGGCACTTCGACGTAATCACCGCGCCCCCCGACGCGACGGTGCTCGCGGAGACCGACCTGGGCACGCAGGCGTTCGTCGCGGGCCGGAGCCTCGGCTTGCAGTTCCACCCGGAAGTGACGCCCGAGATCATGGATGAGTGGGTTCGGACGTATCGCCACGAGCTCGATGCCGAGGGCATCGACCCGGATGCGCTGCTCGAGGAGACGAACCGACGCGCGGCGGAGAGCAAGCGGAGGTCGTGGCGGCTGCTGGAGGGCTTCCTCGACCGCGTCGCCGGGTTGGGGTCCGGGGCCGCGACGTGAAGGGGACGATCGGCTCCCACGACACCAGCGTGTTCCCCCGCTTCCTCGATCGGGCCTACCCGAACGTCGAGCGGGGGGAGGGCGTCTGGCTCACCACGACCGGCGGCGAGCGGATCCTCGACGCAACCTCCGGTGGCGCGATGGTCACGTGTCTCGGCCACGGTGTTGCCGAGCTGGTCGTGGCGGCCACCGAGCAGGCCGAGCGCATCGCCTACTTCTACAACCACCACTTCACCAGCGAGCCGCAGGAGCGGCTTGCCGACCGCATACTCGAGGTCGTGGCGCCGGAGATGGCGCGCGTCCGGTTCGTCTCGGGGGGATCCGAGGCGAACGAGACGGCCCTCCAGCTCGCCCGTCTCTACCACGTGGAGCGGGGTGACACGGAACGGTGGCGGGTGATCTCGCCGGCTCAGGCCTATCACGGCTCGACCATGGGCACCCTCGCGCTCTCGGGACGGCGGGTCCTGCACGAGCCGTACACGCCGTACCTGGCCGAGCATCTCCACCTCCCGCCGAGCACGTGGCGGTTCGACCCGAGCGGCGAGGCCGCGCTGACCGAGCTGGATCGTCTGCTCGAGCGGGCGGGCCCCCAAACGATCGCCGCGTTCGTCTGCGAGCCGATCAGCGCGGCGGCCCTTCCCGGGTACTCCCCGCCGGAGAGGTTCTGGCAGGGCCTGGCCGAGCGACGCGAGGAGCACGGCTTCCTGGTCTGCTTCGACGAGGTGGTGACGGGCATCGGCCGGGCGGGGACGTGGCTGGCCGCCCACCAGCTCGCCCTCGAGCCCGACATCGTGGCCGTGGGGAAGGCCCTCGGCGCCGGCCACGCCCCGCTCGGGGCCGTGCTCTGTCGGCAGCACGTGTACGAGGCGATCGAGCAGGGGTCCCGGGAGTTCGACCTGGGGCACACGTGGGACGGCGCGCCGCTGTCCTCGGCCGTCGGCGTCGCCGTCCTCGACCTGATCGTCGAGCGCGGCCTGGTGGAACGGGTCCGCGAGGGGGGACCGGACCTGCTCGGTGAGCTGGAGGCGGCCACGTCGGGCTCCGAGATCGTCCGCGAGGTGCGAGGCTGCGGCTTCCTGCTCGGCGTGGAGCTCGTCGACCCGCGCGACATGACGTCGTTCCTGCCCGAGGACCTGGACGCCGCGGCGCTGGTCGACGACACGGCCCTGGAGCACGGCCTCCTGGTCACGTCGACACACCCGCAGGCGGACGGCTACGTGGGGGACCAGGTGCTGCTGGCCCCGGCGTACACGAGCTCGGATGAGGAGCTCGGCGAGATGGTCGAGCGGTTCGCCGCCACCATGGTCGACGTGGAGCGAACGATCAAGCGATCGCTGACGAGCCCGATGGCCGCGACGTGATCTCAGAGGGCCGCGCCCGCGACGGGGAGTTCGTCCTGCTGGGGATCCCCGACGTCAACGGGTCGATCCGAGGGAAGGCCTTGCGGCCCGCCGCGTTCGACTCGGCGGTACGTCACGGAACGGTGATGACCGACCTGATCCTGGGCCTCGACCCCGTGGACACCCCCATCACCGACTTCGAACGGTTCGGCATCCGGACCGGGGCGGCCGACCTGGTCGTGCACCCGGATCCCGAGACCCTCCACCAGCTGACGTGGCGTCCGGGATGGCGCGTCTGCCTGGCCACCCCGAGCTGGCCCGACGGCACCCCCTGCGACTTCGCCCCGCGAGAGGTGTTCCGCCACGCGCTGAACCAGATGGCGGAGCTCGGCTACGAGCCCATGACGGCGCTGGAATACGAGATCCGGTTATGGGATGGCGACGGACAGCCCATGTCGAGCGGCATCAGCTACAGCCTCACGGAGATCGGACGGTACGGCGAGTTCGTGTCCCGGCTCGTCCCGGCGCTCGAAGGACTGGGCGTCGACCTCTCCGCCGTGCACACGGAGGCCGGTCCCGGGTTGCTCGAGCTGAACCTGGAGCCCCGGCGAGGCCTGCGCGCCGCCGACGACGCCGCCCTCGTGAAGTTCGCCGTGAAGGAGTTGGCCGCATCGATGGGGATGCGCGCGAGCTTCCTGGCGAAGACCGCGCCGGGTGAGGAGGGTTCGAGCGGGCACATCCACTTCTCGTGCTGGGACGGTCAGACGAACGCGTTCGCCGGGCCGGACGCGGCCGACCCGGTGCCGCCGGCGTTCGGCGCGGCCATCGCCGGCGTGGTGGAGCACCTGCCCGCCGCCTCCCTGCTGCTGAACCCCAACGTGAACTCGTACAAGCGCCTGGTCCCGGGGTGGTTCGCGCCGATCAACGCGACGTGGGGATACGAGAACCGTTCCTGCGCCGTGCGGGCCATCCGCTCGAACCGGCCGGACCTGTGGCGCTTCGAGTGCCGAAGGCCGGGCGCCGACGCCAATCCCTACCTCGCGCTGGCCGCCGTGGTCGCCTCCGCCGCCGACGGTATGAAGATCAAGGCGGAGCCGCCGCCGCCCATCGAGGGCGACGCCTATGCACGGGCGGACCTTCCGGAGCTGCCCGGCTCGCTCGAGTCGGCCATCCGGGCGTTCGAGGCGGACCGGGCGTTGCAGTCGGCGCTCGGCGAGGCTTTCAGCGCGTACTACACGACGTCCCGAGCGTGGGAGCTCAAGGCCTGGCGCGAGACCGTCACCGACTGGGAACGCGACCGGTACGGGCGCTCGGTCTAACTAGGCCTCCGAGAAGTAGACGTTCTTCACCTCGGTGTACAGGTTCACCGCGTGCATGCCCATCTCCCGGCCGATACCACTGCGCTTGTAGCCGCCGAACGGCGCCTCTGTGTGCACGCTGTGCGAGGAGTTCACGCTGATGACCCCGGTACGGATGGCTTTCGCCACCCGGATGGCCCGTCCCAGGTCCCGCGTCCAGATCGATCCCGAGAGCCCGTATTCGGTCTCGTTGGCCATGCGGATGGCCTCCTCTTCGGTGTCGAACGCGATCAGACTGGCCACCGGCCCGAAGATCTCCTCCTGGGCCACCCGCGTATCGTTGCGGACGTCGGCAAGCACCGCCGGGCGAAGGTAGAACCCGCCCTCGCCCCCGGCCACCTGCGGGATGTCGCCTCCCGTCACGAGGCGCGCCCCCTCCTTCTGGCCGATCTCCAGGTATTCGAGCGAAGTTTCCCGCTGGCCGGCGGAGATCATCGGCCCCAGCTCCGTCTCCTCCTCGAGCGGCGGTCCCACCCTGAGCTCATCGGTCCGCTTGGCCATGGCCGCGACGACCTCGTCGTAGGCGGACCGCTCGACGAGCACGCGGCTGCGAGCGCAGCAGTCCTGCCCCGTGTTTCCGAACACCGACCACACGGAGCGTTCGACCGCCGTGTCCATGTCGGCATCGGCGAAGACCACGTTCGCGGACTTGCCGCCGAGTTCGAGCGAGACGCGCGTGACGTTCCGAGCGGCCAGGGCCATGATCTTCGACCCCACCTCGGTCGAGCCGGTGAACCCCACCTTGTTCACCCGGGGGTCGGCGACCAGGGCATTGCCCACCGCCGAGCCCGGCCCCGGAAGGACGGAGATCGCGTCCGCAGGCAGGCCCGCCTCAACCAGGATCTCGGCCAGGCGGAGCACCGACAGCGGAGTGTAGGAGGCCGGCTTGACCACGATGGTGTTCCCACACGCGAGGGCCGGCGCGATCTTCCACGTCGAGATGACGAGCGGGAAATTCCATGGCGTGATGAGGGCGCAGACGCCCACGGGCTCACGGAGGGTCACGTCGAGCCCCGGATCCTGGATGGGCACGGTCTCCCCGAAGATCTTGTTGGCCGCCCCGCCCCAGTACTCGAGGGTGTCGGCCACGATCTCGATCTCGTCCCGGGCGTCGCGGATCGGCTTCCCGGCGTTTCGGGCCTCGAGCCGCGCCAGTTCCTCCAGCCGGTCGCGAACCATTCCGGAGGCGCGGAGGAGAACGCGGCCCCGGAGCGTGGCGGGGGTGCTCGGCCAGGGGCCCTCGTCGAATGCGCGAACCGCGACGTCGACCGCCCTCCGTGCGTCTTCGGGACCGGCCTCGGCCACCTCCGTCATGGGGGCGCCGGTTCCGGGCTCGATCACCGCGAACGTCTTGCCCTCGGCGGCGGGCCGGCCCTCGCCGCCCAGGACCAGCAACTCGGTGGTCATCGTCCCTCCTCTGATATGGGGTTGGGGCTTGGTGCGAGCGCGGGGCGATGATACCGGCGCTCGATCCGGGATGTCCGTGGCTGATCGAGGCCCGGTACGATCCGGTGGCCATGGAAACGGTGCGCTCGAAGGACGGCACCATCATCGCGTTCGACCGGGTCGGCCGGGGTCCGTCGGTCATCCTGGTCGGCGGTGCGCTAAGCGATCGATCGGCGGGAGCTCCCCTTGCGAATCTTCTATCGCAGGGTTTCACGGTTGTCACGTTCGATCGCCGCGGCCGAGGAGACAGTGGGGATACGGCAACGTATGCGGTTGAGCGCGAGGTCGAGGACCTCGGAGCCCTGATTGCGGAGACCGCCGGGGCGGCGTCGGTGTTCGGGCATTCCTCGGGGGCGGTCCTGGCCCTCGAGGGCGCCGTCCGGGGCCTCCCGATCACCAGGCTCGCGGTCTATGAGCCGCCATTCATCGTCGACGACACCCGCCCGTTGCTGCCCGATGACTACGGGCCGCGGCTCACCGAGTTGATTTCCGCCGGCCGACGGGGAGACGCCGTCGAGCTGTTCATGACTGTAGCGGTGGGGGTTCCCGCCGAGATGGTGGCCGAGATGCGGGGCTCGCCGATGTGGCCGGCCATGGAGGCCCTGGCCCACACGCTCCCTTACGACGGTGCGGTCATGGGCGACACGATGGAGGGCAACCCCGCCTCGATGAAGCGGTGGGCATCCATCACGGTCCCCACGCTCGCGATGGACGGCGGGGCGAGCCCGGAATGGGCCCAGAACGCCGTCCGTGCGCTTGTGGAGGTCCTGCCCGATGCGCAGCACCTCACACTGGAGGGTCAGACGCACGGGGCCGCCCCCGAGATTGTCGCGCCGATCCTGGAGAGGTTCTTCTCCCGCTGAGCCGACGTTGAGGTACCGGCCAGCCTGCCGGCTCCATCCAGCGATAGGCTTTTGCCCTGCGTCACGAGCACGGAGGTCGCGGAGGTGACGTTTCGTGGGTGGCCGGCTGAGGCTCTCGAGTTCTTCGAGGGACTCGAGGCCGACAACTCGAAGACCTACTGGCAGCGGAACAGGGATGTCTACGACTCGATGGTTCGCGCCCCCATGGAGAAGCTCCTGGAGGAGCTCGCGCCTGAGTTCGGCGAGGGCCGCATCTTTCGACCGTATCGGGATGTCCGATTCAGCCTCGACAAGTCGCCCTATAAGACCAATATCGCAGCGACGATCGGGGATGGCTACATCCAGCTCACTGCCGATGGATTGGGGGTGGGATCGGGTATGTGGGAGATGGCTCCGGACCAGCTCGAGCGCTACCGGGCGGCGGTGAGCGAGGATCGGTCCGGTGGCAAGCTCGTCGATCTGGTGGCCAAGGCATCCGCGGCCGGAGTGGAGGTGACCGGCCACGATGTCCTGAAGACCGCCCCGAAGGGATACCCCAAGGATCATCCTCGGATCGAGCTCCTGCGATACAAGGGCCTCGTCACGTGGCGGGAGTGGCCTGCCACAGCATGGCTTGGATCCCGGCGAGTCAAGGATCGAGTGGTCGAGTTCCTTCGACTGTCCAAGCCTCTCAATGACTGGCTGCGAACGAATGTCGGCCCATCGACCCGCCCCGAACGGCGGCGATAGTCTTGGTCGCTGGGCCACTCAGGAAGGAGGCGGTATGAACCTGAACAGCATCATGATCGGGTCCGAGGACCCCCAGCGCTTGACCGATTACTACGCCAGGCTCTTCGGCAAACCCACTTGGGAAGATGCGGACTTCAAGGGGTGGCAGCTCGGCACGGGCTCCGTCTCCGTCGGGCCGCACGATCAGGTGAAGGGCAAGAACGCCCACCCGGGGCGCGTGATGTGGAACATCGAGAGCTCGGACGTGAAGGGCGATTTCGAACGGCTCAAGGCCGCCGGCGGGACCGTCGTTCAGGAGCCGTATCAGCCGGAAGGGGCGCCCGAGATGTGGGTGGCCACGTTCTCCGACCCGGACGAGAACTACTTCCAGCTCATGAGCCCGATGTAGGACCGTACTCGGCGTTCCTGGGCGTTCCGCTCATTTGCCTGGGCGAGCGCGCGAAGAAGTGGTCGCCGTTGCGCAGTTCGACTGGGGCGTCGTCGGGGGTCGGCTCGCTACCCCCCTGAACGCGGCGGTAGAGAGCGAAGCCCGGCGGGACGTTGGCCCTCTCCTTGATCTGCTGTCCCGTTACGACCTCGGTGTCGAAGGTGTAGCGGTTCTGAACGATCACGGTGATGCGGACGCTCGACGGCCGGTTCTCGCGCTCGGTGTCCTTCGCATCGGCCACCTCTGCGCTCTCGTCTGCGCTTCCATGGGGCGCGGGCGACGACATCGACTTATCCAACGTCACGGCGGGAGGTTGCGAATGCGCCACCGAGGGCCGCGACCATAGCGTAGGAAGCGAGCAGGAGGAGGCCGGCCGCGGGCGAGAGCAGTGTGGCTGGATCCTGGCCGCGAACGGCTCGAAGCGGTGCTCGAGGCCTAGGCCTTCGTCTCCCACGAGTCCGGCGGGCACAACGACACCGAATTCGCGGCGTTGCTGCATCGAGACGAGCACGTCGCGCGAGCGCAGCGCCAGGTTCGGGACATGATCCGAGACCTGCTGATCAAGTCAGCAGAAACCAGCGACGTCCGCGACGACGTGCCGCCTGACGAGCTTGCGAGCTTCTGTCTCCACGCCCTGGGGGGTGCAAGCACCCGGCGTTCGAAGGCCGCGGTCCACAGGCTCGTCACCGTCACGCTGGCCGGCTTGCGTCCTCCGCGCTGACTCGATCTCGCTGGAGCGTGGTTCCTAGCGCGAGACCATCCTGCCTACGGCCCCCATGAGCTCTTGTGCCTGTTCTTCTGGGTCGCTCGGGCCTCCGTGACCGCCGATCAGGCAGTGGCGGACGTGGCCGTCCAAAAGGCCCAATCCGACCTTGTCCAACGCTGCTCTGACCGCGTTGATCTGGGTCACGACGTCGATGCAGTAGCGATCCTGCTCGACCATCTTCGATACGCCCCGGACCTGTCCCTCGATCTTGGCCAGGCGATCGATCAGCTGATCCTTGGTCGCGGTGTACCCGCGCGTCTGGGTTGCCATGGCCTCCGCCCCTCGTCCGTGTTCGGTTGACGATTGTACCCCTCCAGGGTATAGGTATCAACGGAAACAAGCGCCAACCGGACCACGGAGCGGGGCCGCGATTCGGCTTGAACGCGACTCGTTCGAAGGAAGCGGGAGGACATGACCGGGACGGAGATCTTGGTGACGGGCTTGGGCGTGGCGCTCATCGCGTTGCTCAGCTGGTTCTTTTTCGGGCCGAAGCAGGGGGGGCGAGCCGAGCTCCGCGGTGGGATGCAGGAGGTGGAGATCACCGTCAAGGGTGGCTACTCCCCGAACCTCATCAGGGTGAAGGAGGGCGTACCTCTTCGACTCATCTTCGATCGGCAGGAGAACAGCGACTGTTCTTCGCGCGTCGTGTTCCCGGACTTCGGAGTGAGCAAGTCGCTCGCCGCCTTCGGCCGGACCACCGTGGAGCTCATGCCCGCGCGGACGGGGGAGTTCGGCTTCGCCTGCGGGATGAACATGCTTCACGGCACGCTCGTGGTTGAGGCAGGTGACGGCTCGGGCGAGATGCCGGCCGAGATGCCGGAGGCCGTGCCCGGCGCCTCGAACACCGAACCCGCGCCGACGCACACGCATGAGGGGGCCAGGGCCGTGGGCGTGGGACCGACTCGAGAGGTCGGCGGCACGACTCGGGTTGAGTTCTCGCTTCGGGCCGGCGGTGTTGCCTGCCCGACGTGCGTGACGAACATCGAATCGCTGCTCGACCGCCTGCCTGGCATCGTCGGCGTCGAGACCAACTACCCCGCCGAACGCGTGATGGTCGACTTCGACTCGACCGAGATCGAGACCGATGAGATGAGCCGCGCCATCGGGTCCGCCGGGTACCGGCTCGAGGAGCGGCGGGAGCCCGGCTCGGCGGACACCCAGGACGCGGAACCGATCGCTCGGCGCGCCGAGATCCGCGACCTGTCGCGCCGCGTCGTGGTCGGTGCGATCCTGACGGCGCCGGTGCTCATCGCCATCATGGCGACGGAGTTCTTCGACGCGACCTGGGTACCGGACTTCCTGTTGAACCGGTGGGTGCAGCTCGCGTTCATCGCGCCCGTGATGTTCTACACGGGCTGGCCGATCCACCGCTCCGGCTGGCTCATCCTCAGCAACCGCACGGCCGACATGAACTCGCTCATCACCATCGGCACGAGTGCGGCGTTCGGCTACAGCCTGTTCGTGACGGTCGCTCCCGGAGCCGTTCCCGAGGAGCTTCGAGAGGTTTACTTCGAAGCCGTCGGCGTGATCCTCACGCTGATCCTGCTCGGCCGGCTGCTCGAAGCGAGGGCGAAGGCCGGGACCGGCGAGGCGATCCGCAAGCTCATCGGTCTCCAGGCGAAGACCGCTCGCATCGTTCGCGACGGCGAGGAGCGGGAGATCCCGATCGGGGAGGTCGAGGTTGGCGACGTCATCGTCGTCCGCCCTGGGGAGAAGATCCCGGTCGACGGAGAAGTGCTCGACGGGCGCTCTGCGATCGACGAGTCGATGGTGACCGGCGAGCCGATCCCGGTCTCGAAGGACCGGGGCGACACGGTGATCGGAGCGACGATCAATCAGTTGGGCGCGTTCCGATTCCGCGCCACGAAGGTCGGGCGAGACACGATGCTTGCCCAGATCATCGGGCTCGTCGAACGGGCACAGGCCTCGAAGGCGCCGATCCAGCGTCTCGCGGATCTCGTTGCCAGCTACTTCGTCCCGGCGGCCGTGTTCATCGCCATCGGTACGTTCGTCATCTGGTTCGATTTTGGGCCCGCGCCGGCCGTCACGTTCGCTCTCGTGAGCGCAGTCTCAGTCTTGATCATCGCGTGCCCCTGCGCGCTTGGCCTCGCGACGCCGCTGTCGATCATGGTGGGGACTGGGAAGGGCGCCGAGAACGGCGTCCTGATCCGTTCCGCCGAGGCCCTGGAGACGGCATACAAACTGAACACGATCGTCCTGGACAAGACGGGAACGATCACGCAGGGCGCCCCTGCCCTGACCGATGTCGTCGTCGCCGACGGCTTTGATGAGCGGACGCTGCTTCGCCTCGTGGCATCGGCGGAGCGCTCATCGGAGCATCCGCTCGCCTCGGCGATCGTGGCCGGAGCCGAGGCTCGAGCTCTCGCCCTCGACGAACCGAGCGGATTCGAGTCCGTCACGGGTCAGGGGGTCCGAGCGACCGTGGATGGGCACCCGGTGGTGGTCGGACGGAAGGAGCTGCTCGCCAATGCCGGCGCCGATCTGGGGGCGCTCGAGAAGACTGCCGGGAGTCTCGCATCGGACGGAAAGACCGCGATCTACGCGGCCGTGGACGGACGTCCCGCCGGCGTCGTCGCGGTCGCCGACACGATCAAGGAGGACTCGCCCTCCGCCGTCCGTGCGCTCCGCGACCTCGGCCTGGAAGTCGTCATGATCACCGGTGACAACGCCCGCACCGCCGAAGCAGTCGCACGCCAGGTCGGGATCGAGCGCGTCCTCGCCGAGGTCCTCCCGCAGGATAAGGCGCTCGAGGTTCGTCGGCTGCAGGACGAGGGGAAGCTCGTGGCGATGGTGGGGGATGGGATCAACGATGCGCCTGCGCTCGCACAGTCGGACGTCGGCATCGCGATCGGGACCGGCACGGACGTCGCGATTGAGGCGGCCGACGTCACGCTCATCTCCGGCGATCTCCGCGGGGTCGTCTCGGCGCTTGCGCTCAGCCGGGCCACGATGCGCAACATCAGGCAGAACCTGTTCTTCGCGTTCATCTACAACTCGATCGGCATCCCGATCGCCGCCGGGATCCTCTACCCATTCATCGGGGTCGTCCTGAACCCGATGATTGCAGCCGCGGCGATGGCCGCGAGCTCGCTCTCAGTAGTGACCAACGCGAACCGCCTGCGCGGGTTCAAGGGACCTGCGGTCGCGGATGGAGCGCGGCCGGTAACGGGGGCTGTTCGAGTGGAGGTCGGCGAGCGTGCGCCAACCAGGAAGGAGGACACGATGGCAACCGTGAAGGACCCGGTGTGCGGCATGGAGATCGATCCGGCAACGGCCGCCGCAAGCGAGGAATATCGAGGGACGACGTACTACTTCTGCTCGCAGAGCTGCCACGAGAGTTTCATGGCCGAGCCCGAGAAGTACGCTGCCTGATCGCCGGAGGGCGGAGGGAACGACGAAATGGGCGCGGAACCCCGCAGCGGACCTGCTCGGCATGAAGGGCACAAGGGGCACGAGGCTGGCGGTTCCAGGCGGCATGACGATGGGAAGGTCGCCTCGTCGGTGCTCCACGTCGGCGGGATGTACCTGGCCAGCGAGAAGACCGTGGTTGAAAAGGTTCTGGGGCACAGTCCCGGAGTGATCGGCGTCGAGGCGAATCCCGTCGGCCAGACGGCCAACGTCACCTTCGATACGGCGAGGACCTCGGTGGCCGACCTGCGTCGATGTATCGAGGAGTGCGGTTTCCACTGTGCGGGGCAGTCGGTGCCGAAGCATATCTGCGACCCGCTCATGGAACCCGATCCATCCAACGCGATCCAAGCCGGCCACGCGACGGTCACAGAGCCTCCCGCGGCGCCGGTGGAGCACATGGGGCACGCCGGACACGGATCCTCGACCGTCACGCCTTCTGCAGAGCATGCGGAACACGCGATCACCCATGAACAAGCGATGCCGTCACCGCACGAGATGATGGGCCACGGTGGTGACGCGGGCATGTCGATGGACGCGATGGTCCGAGACATGCGCAATCGGTTCCTCGTGGCCGCACTGCTCTCGATCCCCATCCTGCTGTGGTCCCCGATCGGCCGCGACGTTCTCAACTTCGAGGTCGCAGCACCGTTCGGGCTCCGCGACGATGTCTGGCTGCTCCTGCTCAGCCTCCCAGTGATCTTCTACTCGGCCTGGATCTTCTTCGACGGCGCCGTCCGCGCGCTGCGGGCGCGAACCCTCGACATGATGGTGCTGGTGGCGGTGGCGATCGGGGCCGGTTGGCTGTACTCGGTGGTGGTCACGCTGACCGGCGGTGGCGACACGTTCTACGAGGCCGCGACGGTGCTTGCGGCCTTCGTCCTTCTCGGTCACTGGTTCGAGATGCGAGCGCGAGGTGGGGCGAACGATGCGATCCGGACGCTTCTCGACCTCGCGCCGCCGAAGGCGACGGTGATCCGGGACGGTCAGACCATCGAGATCTCCACAGCCGAGGTCCGAGTGGGCGACCTGATGCTCGTCCGTCCCGGGGACAAGATCGGCGTCGATGGCGTCGTCGAGGAAGGCCAGAGCGAGGTCGACGAGTCGGTGGTCACCGGCGAGAGCCTCCCGCTGTCGAAGGTACCCGGCTCCGAGGTGATCGGGGCGACGATCAACAAGAACGGGACGCTCCGCGTCCGAGCCACCAAGGTCGGGGCAGACACGGCCTTGGCACAGATCGTGGAGCTTGTGCAGGAGGCCCAGAACTCCAAGGCGCCGGGCCAGCGTCTGGCGGACCGCGCCGCGTTCTGGCTCGTGCTGGTGGCCCTTATCGGCGGGGCAGCAACTCTGGCGGTCTGGCTCTCGGTTGGAGAGTCACTCAGCACGGCGATGCTCTACGCGATCACGGTCGTGGTGATCACGTGCCCCGACGCGCTCGGCCTGGCCACGCCGACGGCGATCATGGTGGGAACGAGCCTCGGTGCGAAGCGAGGGATCCTGTTCAAGAACGCGATCGCCCTGGAAACCTCGGCCCGGATCCAAGCCGTGGTCATGGACAAGACCGGCACGCTCACCAAGGGGGAGCCGGAAGTAACCGACGTGGTCGTCGACGGGATGACGGAGGACGGGGTGCTCCGGTTGGCAGCGGCGGTCGAGCGGGAGTCGGAGCATCCCCTTGCGGAGGCCGTGGTGAAGCACGCCGACTCGAAGGGGATCCCGAACGTTCGTGCCGAGAAGTTCGAGAACGTCCCCGGACACGGCGTGACCGGCCTCGTGGATAGCCACCGTATCGCGGTAGGAAACGTACGCCTGATGGACCGGGACGGGGTCGACCTCGGCTCGCTGAAGGCCGGTCGTGAGGAATTGGCCTCGACCGGGCGCACCGTGATCTGCGTGGCCGTGGACGGGGAGGCGGTGGCATTGATCGGCATCGCCGACGCACCTCGGCCGACATCCGCCGCGGCGGTCGCCGCCCTGAAGGAGGCCGGTGTCGAGGTGATCATGCTCACAGGCGACAACGAGGCCACGGCGAAACGGATCGCCGCTCAGCTCGGCGTGCAGACGGTGATCGCCGAAGTGCTTCCGGGCGACAAGGCGAGCAGGATCACGGAGTTGCAGGGGGCGGGCAAGAAGGTCGCGATGGTCGGGGACGGCGTGAACGATGCGCCCGCGCTCGCCCAGGCCGACCTCGGGATGGCCATCGGCGCGGGCACGGATGTCGCGATCGAGACGGCGGACGTGGTCCTCATGCGCTCCGATCCGCTCGACGTGCCGACCGCCCTTGCGATCGGGCGTGGAACGCTCCGCAAGATACGGCAGAACCTGGGATGGGCTATCGGCTACAACTCGGTGGCTATACCGATCGCGGCCGGCATCTTCGAGCCAGCCTTCGGGCTGGTGCTTCGGCCCGAGATCGCGGCTCTCTCGATGTCCGGCTCGAGCCTCCTCGTGGCGGTGAACGCGCTTCTCTTGAAAGGGCTCCCCCTGCCGAGGTAGGAGCGCTCCACGCTCGCGGTCTCAGTGGGTGATCCCACCGAGCTCACGGTTCATTGTCGGGCGCGGGGGCGGTCGGGTGGGTGATCGCGGGATGAAACACCAGGCGGCGGGATAATCCTGCAACTGCGAGGGTGGCCAACGTGTTTGGTCGCGCGTCACTTCCTGGGCGACGAACGCCGATCATCGGCGGCCGCGCGACGCTTGGAGCTGATCCGTGCTTTCCGAAATGGCACGGTTGATGACTCGGGCTCGACCCAGATGAGGCGGGCGACCCCGGTGCCGATCGGCCTCGTCTTACCACCGACCTCCACGGGAACCGCCTGGACGCTGCGATCCGCATCAGTGACCGTGATCCGGGCTCCGGTCACCAAACCGTAAGTGTCGAGCTCTCGCAACAGCTCGGGTGCGTCGTGCTCCGCGACCTCGGACACGCGCTGAACCATGGCACGTGTGCCGGGCTTGAGGTCCGCGAGTGCGATGAGCTCTCCGTACGGCGGCTCCCGGCCGGGGATCACATTGCCGTGTGGGCAGGTCGTCGGATTGCCGAGCAGTTCGTCCAATCGATCGGCCACCCTCTCAGAGACACCAGGGGCAAGGAGCTGCGCTTCTTGGTCGGCCGTGGCCCAGTCCAGACCCAGGACGTCGGTCAGCCACCGCTCCAGCAGTCGGTGGACGCGCACGATCGCCGCGGCAAGCCTGTCTCCGGTCGGCGTGAGCGACACGCTCCGGTCTGACCCGATCCTGAGCCAACCGTCCCGAGCCAACCGCTGGAGGGTGACGGTGACGGTGGGAGCGCTTACACCCATCCACTCGGCAAGTCGCCCGGGCCGGACCCGTCCTTCCTCGTAGCGGATGTAGAAGATCGTCTCCGCATAGTGCTTGACCGTTTCCATCCGGAGGGTGCGTCCGGCTACAGGCTCGGCCCCGGCGGAACGAGATCGGGATCGGGTCACGCGCGCATCGTAGCTCTCCCCATCCCCGCCATCTCTTCTTGACGCTTTGACGCGTCTAAGCCTAGAGTTTCCGATACATTAGGTCGGAATTTGGAGGAGCAGATGAATCGACTTCGTCGGGTTGGCCTCTTCCTGGGTCTCGGCGCCGCACTGTCGCTCGTTGCGGCGTCGTGCGGCGGTGATGGCGGAGCTACCGAGTTTCCTGATGAGGGCGGCCCCCTCACCCTCTACAGCGGCCGCGAGGAGGAGTTCGTGGCGCCCCTGTTCGAGCAGTTCGAGGTCGACACCGGTGTCCACGTCGACGTCCGGTACGGCGACTCGGCGGAGCTCGCCGCGACGATCGTCGAGGAAGGCGACGCGTCCCCCGCCGATGTGTTCTTCTCCCAGGACGCGGGCTCGCTCGGTGCCGTGGCCGAGGCAGGGCTCTTCTCGGAGATCGATCCAGAGATTTTGGACCGGGTCGAGGAACGCTTCCGCTCGCCAGATGGCCTGTGGGTCGGGACCTCTGGCCGGGGTCGGGTGGCCGTCTACAACACCGAGGCCCTGGATGCCTCCGAGCTGCCGACCTCGATCCTGGACTTCGCCGACCCGCGATGGGAGGGAAGGATCGGCCTGCCCCCAACGAACTCGTCGTTCCAGGCTCATGTGGCCGCGATGATGCTCACGATCGGGGAGGGTCCCACCCGCGATTGGCTCGAGGGACTCATGGCGAACGGCGTGCGCTTTTACGAGGACAACGCCGCCACCACCCGCGCCGTGGCCACCGGTGAGATCGAGGTCGGGCTGGTGAACCACTACTACAAGTTCGAGGTCGAGGCCGAGGACGGGTCGCTGCCGATTGCGAACCACTACTTCGGGACCGGGGACCCGGGCTCGTTCGTGAACACTGCCGGGGTCGGGATCCTGGCGAGCGCCGAGCACGCCGAGGTCGCGCGGACCTTCGTCGACTACGTCACCGGCGAGGCGGGCCAGACGTGGGTCGCGACCGAGACCTGGGAATACCCGGTCGCACCGGGGTTCGAGCCCTCGGTGGACATCCTTGCGATCAGTCGGTTCGTGGGGCCCGAGAGCCAGGAGGACCTGTCCGATCTCGGGCCCGCACTGCCGCGAGCGCTCCAGCTGCTCGCCGAGGTCGGGATGGTGTGATCTCGAGTCCGCGAGTGGTCGAGCCGGGGGTGGGCGCGGCCATGGCCGGCACCCCTTGGCCGAGGCGGCGGCACGTGCCGGCGGGGCTCGCGGGGGCGGCGCTCCTCGTCTGCGGGCTCGTCGGGTTGCCCGTCGTCTACCTCGCAATCCGGGCGGCCGGGGCCTCGGAGGGGAGCTGGGACCTGATCCTTCGGTCCCGGACTGTCTGGCTCGCGCTGCGGACGATCGCCCTTGCCGCGGCGGTGACGGCGACGGCCGGGGGGATCGGGGTGGCGTTCGCCTGGCTCGCCGTGCGAAGCGACCTCCCGTACCGGAGGGCATGGGCGGTCCTGTACGCGCTGCCCCTCGTCGTCCCGAGCTACGTGGGGGCCTTCGCGCTCCTCGCGGCGCTCGGCCCCAAGGGGCTGGTGCAGGGCTGGCTCGAGCCGCTTGGCGTCGATCGCCTGCCCGACATCGGCGGGTTCCCCGGCGCCTACCTCGCGCTCACGCTGTTCACGTACCCCTACGTGTACCTGGTGTCCGCGGCCGCGATCCGCGGCCTGGATCCCTCGCTGGAGGAGACCGCTCGGACCCTGGGGTGTCCGCGAAGCGAGGTCTTCCGGCGCGTCACTCTGCCGCTGCTGCGACCGGCGATCGCCGCCGGATGTTTGCTCGTCGCCCTCTACACGCTGCACGACTTCGGTGCGGTCTCACTCATGCGGTTCCCGACGTTCACGCAGGGGATCTACCTCCAGTATCGGGCCGCGTTCGACAGGACCCCCGCGGCGATCCTGTCGCTCATGCTCGTCGCGATCGTGTTCGCGATCCTCGCTGCCGAGCAGCGCTTCCGGGGCCGGGCCCGCTACTTCCGGACGGGTGCCGGTGCCGCCCGGGAGCTCCCCGCGGTGCCGCTCGGACGCTGGCGATGGGGAGCCCTGGTGGCCTCGGCGGCGGTCGTCGCTCTTGCGCTCGTGCTACCGGTCGGCGTTCTCGGGTATCTCCTCGTCCGCGGGCTGGATGGCGGGATCCCACTCAACCTCACCGTGGGAGCAGCGGGGAACTCGGTGCTCGTTTCGGCCGCCGGCGCTGTCGTCGCGATGCTGCTGGCCTTACCGATCGCGACCCTCGCCGCCCGCTATCCGGGGCGCGGCGCCAACACGGTCGAGCGTGTTGCGTACGCCGGGTACGCGCTCCCTGGGCTCGTGGTCGCGCTCGCGTTCGTTTTCTTCGCGGCGAGGTATGCACCGGCCGTGTACCAGTCGCTCCCGCTCGTGATCGCGGCCTACGTCGTGCTGTTCCTCCCTCAGGTCGCGGAGCCACTGAAGTCGGGGCTGCTGCAGCTGAGCCCGCGTGTCGAAGAGGCGGGGCGCACGCTGGGGCGCGGGCCGGGGGCCGTGTTGCGGCGGGTGGTCCTCCCGCTCCTCGCGCGGCCGGCGGCAGCCGGGATGGCCCTGGTATTCCTGACCGCGATGAAGGAGCTCCCGGCGACGTTGCTTCTCCGCCCGACGGGCTTCGAGACACTCGCTACCAGGATCTGGACGTCTGCATCAGCCGGGCTGTACTCGCGCGCGGCCGTCCCGGCGCTGCTGATCGTGCTGGTTTCCGCCGTCCCGCTCTCGGCGCTCGCTCGCCGGGTCGGGGTCGAGGAGATCCGGGGGGACTGATGCCGCACCTCGTGCTCCGGTGCGCCGGCCTCGCAAAGCGCTTCGGCGACGTCGTCGCCGTCCGCGGGTTCGATCTCGAGGTGGATGACGGCGAGCTGCTATGCCTGCTCGGGCCGAGCGGCTGTGGCAAGACCACCGCGCTCCGTCTCATCGCAGGCCTCGAGCGCCCCGACGCCGGGACGGTGGAGGTGGCCGGGCGCGCGGTAGCGGGTCCACAAACCTGGGTACCGTCGGATCGGCGCCGGGTCGGCATGGTCTTCCAGGATTGGGCGCTGTTCCCTCACCTTGACGTCCGGGGCAACGTGGCCTTCGGGCTCGATGGGGAGACGCAAGGTCGCGTAGGGGAACTGCTGGAGCTGGTGCGCCTCACCGGGCTTGAGGACAGGATGCCCAACGAGCTCTCCGGTGGGCAGCAGCAGCGCGTGGCCCTCGCTCGCGCGCTCGCACCCTCGCCCGACGTGTTGCTGCTGGACGAGCCCTTCTCCAATCTCGACGCGCAGCTTCGCGCCGAAGTCCGCTCGGAGGTCCGGCAGGTTCTCCGCTCGACCGGCACGACCGCGGTGTTCGTGACCCACGACCAGGAGGAGGCGTTGTCGATCGCGGACCGGGTGGCGGTGATGATTGCCGGACGGATCCTGCGCTCGGGACCACCGTACGACGTGTATGCGGATCCCGCCGACGCAGTAGTGGCCCGGTTGCTGGGCCAGACGAACCTTCTCCCAGCTCTGATCACCCGCGGGGTCGCGATGACGGCGCTCGGTGAGTTTCACGTGCCCGACGCCCCGGACGGCGCCGCCGAGGTCCTCGTGCCGCCGGAGTCTCTGCGTGCCTTGCCCGACCCGGCGGGGCAAGCCCGCATCGTGAACGTCGAGTTCTATGGGCACGATCAGCTCCTTCGATGCGCCCTCGGCGAGGAGGCGGAACTCGATGTGCGCCTCATGGGTCCCCATCCAGAGCTCAAAGTCGGTACGGCGGTGCGGCTGGAGGCGATCGGGGCGGCGCGCGTCCTGCGACAGGAACGTGAACTCTCCCCGAGCTTCATGCGGCAGCGTCCGAGCCATGATGCGGTGTTCGTCACCTCGGCGCCGGGATACGACGATCGGTCTCCGCCGATACCTTGACACGTGTTACGCGGACGCTCGACGAGTTCGGCTTCGCAGCGAGACCGGTCCTACGACCTGGCAGGAGCCGTTCGAGGAGGGCGCATGCAGTCAGGGCCGAGGCGGGGAGATGCGGAACGGTCTGAGCCACGTATCAGCCAACGGCATCGATCAGGGCAAGAGGTGACCTCAGGTTCCCGCCTCGAGATTCTCCACGACGCAGGGTAGGGACGGAATGGTCTCGGATGGGAAGACCGCCTCGAAGACCGGTGCCCGGATGTCCGTGATATTCGAGACGCCGGGGCTCTCCAGATCTCCCTGCGTCAGCGTCATGACGAACTCGGCCACGTCTGACAGCGTGGCGCCCCCCTGCGCGAGCTCTCCCTCATTGATGAAGATCTCCGTCTGCTTCACCTGCTCCACCACCGGGTCTCCGTCGCCTCCGAAGGTCTCATTGATCGCCTGTTGGAGTCTGCTCGCGGAGATCTGGAAGGCACCGCTCACCCGCGGGTTGGGGGTGGACCCGTGGTCGGCGGTCACCACCATCGCCCACCGCCCCTCGCCCACCTCGCGATCCAGGATGTCGATCACCACCGGCAGGTACTCGTCCTGCGTTCTGAGCGTGTCCCGCATCTCGCCGCTATTCATCGAGAAGATGTGCCCGACCTGATCGATCACCTTGTAGTTCAGGTACATGAGGTCAGGGACGTCGTGTTTGCCGAATCCCTCTCGGCCGATGATCTCCTCCACGAGGCGGGTTTGGTAGGGGATCCGGGCCGGCGTCTGGAAGCCACTCTCGATCACCACGTCATCCAGACCGTGTCCCCGCCATCTCCCGTCGGCGATGCCGTCCCGGCCCTCGAGCTCGGCGAAGTAGGTGGCAAGAGCCGGGAGATCGTTCGCGTACTCGGGAAACCGATACCACTGACGGAGCAGCTCCGACAGATTCCATGCCGGCCCCTCCGCACCGAGCGTCTCCGCGCCTGGGGCTTCCCGAAGGACGGCCAAGGGCTTCTCGTTCCCTTCCCAGCCCGCCCCGTGCCCCAGCATGCCAAGCTGGATCGCTACGGTCCCGACCATCCCGGTCAGGGTCCGGTCGTCTGCGGCCTCGGTGTACCGGTCGGCCAGCGTCGGGCGCAAGAGAAGGCCGGGTCCGCTGCTCCAGGGTGAGACGATCCTGCCGTCTACTCGGAGGTGATGGCCGACTAGACCGTGGGTCTCGGGGAACACGCCCGTGCCGATCGTGGCGTGGATCTGGGCGCTGCTGGTGGGGCTCGACCCTACTTCTGCCTCCTCGATCCAGGCGCCCTGGGGGACGAGCGAGCGGAGGTTGGGCCACTCGTCGGGCCACTCGTCGAGCACGTTGCGCCCGGCGCCGTCCCAAATCAGCGTCACGATGAGCCTCGGGGGATCCGGCCGCTCATCACTGGGAACCATGACGTCGGTGAGGGCGCGGCCGTACGGCGTGGGGAACTCGGTGTCGAGGAGCCTGGCCCAGGTGGGGGAGATGTCCGCGGAGGTCGCTCGCCGGTCGACGACGCCGAGGGGCTTGATGAAGCCGGGTCCGTACCAGAACATCGGGACGCGAGAGGTGTAATCCCACGGGCCGACGTGCGGGAGCCCATCGCCCACGAAGTTCGGCGCTTTCGGCAGGATCTGTATCTCGCCGCTGCGCTGAGGGTGGTACCCGCGGGCGATCCGACGGATCCACCTCCGAGGCAGGGCGCAGGCCATCTCGACCATCGGGTCGTTCGCGGGTAACAGAACCGGACCCGCTGCCCCCACTGGGGGGGCGGCCCGGCGGGTGATCGGGTCCGATCCGGTGCAGGCGGCAAGAAGCGTAGCCGCTGCCGACCCTGCGGACAGTCGCAGGAAGTCCCGTCGACTGAAGCTGCGAAGGCGTCCGGTGCGCGACATGGTGAGGAGGCTAGCAGCGAACGACTGGTCCTCCGATAGGCTGCCCCTGGAGAAGCTCGAGTCCGTCGCGAGACACGGTTCCGGGGGTCCGGGGCTATCGTTGGTCGATGGTCTGCCCCGAGTGCGCGACCCCGAACCCGGATGGAGCTCGGTTCTGCTTGAGCTGCGGAGCGCGGCTCGAGCGAGCCTCCTCGATGGGGCGGGAGACGCGACTCGAGTCCTACCTTCCGAAAGGCATGCTCGCCAAGCTCCATGCCGCGCGGGCCGGCCGGTCGATGCAGGGCGAGCGCCGGATCGTGACCATGCTCTTCTGCGACGTGGTGGGCTCGACGGCCATGGCCGAGAACCTCGACCCCGAGGAGTGGACCGAGATCATGAACGGGGCGTACGAGAACCTCATCGCCCCCGTCTATCGCTACGAGGGCACGTTGGCCCGGCTGATGGGCGATGCCATCTTCGCGTTCTTCGGAGCGCCGATCGCCCACGAGGACGACCCGCAGCGCGCGGTCGCCGCCGGCCTGGAGATCGTCGAGGGGATCACCGCGTACCGCGAGATGATGAAGGCCGATCGGGATCTGCACCTGAACGTCCGCGTGGGCATCAACACGGGTCCCGTCGTCGTGGGCGAGGTCGGCTCGGACCTTCGACTCGAGTACACGGCCATGGGCGACGCGGTGAACGTCGCGGCCCGCATGGAGCAGACGGCCGAGCCCGGCACCGTGCAGATCACCGCCGCGACACAGCGCCTCGTCGCGCCGCTCTTCGACGTCGAGTCCCGAGGCGCCGTCCAGGTCAAGGGCAAGGCAGAGCTGGTCGCGTCCTTCAGGGTCATGGGAAGGAAGGAGCATCCAGGACCGATGCGTGGGTCCGGTCCCCGAGGAGCGCGGCTCGTGGGACGCGAGCGCGAGATGGCGGTGCTCCGGCGCGCCGTCGACGAATTGCTCGACGGACGCGGACGGATCGTCTCGCTGATCGGCGAGGCCGGCGTGGGGAAGAGCCGGTTGATCGAGGAAACCCGTCGGTACTTAGAGCAGCGTCGGCCGGAGCAGCCTGGCAGCGTCCGAGACGTCCGCCGCGTGTGGGAGGTCTGGCAATGCGTGTCTTACGACACGACCCGTCCCTATGCGCAGTACCGCCGCCTGCTGGCAGGAATCCTCGGGATCCGCGACACCGACCCGCCGGAGGTCGTCCGGAAGAAGCTCGCCCACCCCCTCGAGGACGGCCGTTCCGGGTGGGAGGAGCCACATATGCGGGTCCGGCGTTCGCTCTTCGGCGTGCCGGAGCCCGGCGAGGAACCGCTCGAGGGCGAGGCGTTCCGGAACGCGATCATGGAGTTGGTCCCGGCGTTCACTCGGCACTTCGGCTCCGATCCTCGGTTGTTGGTGTTCGAGGATCTGCACTGGTGCGACGAGGCATCGAGGGACCTGTTGATCGAGACGGCGAAGGTCGTCGACGAGTTGCCGTTGCTGATCCTGTTCGCCTTTCGCCCCGACCGCGGGGCGCCGTCGTGGCGACTCAAGCAGTGGCTCGAGTTCGAGTACCCACACCGATCCACCGAGATCCTCTTGCCTCCGCTGTCACCGAACGAGAGCGGTGCTCTGATCGACGAACTCCTGCCGGAAGACAGGTTCGGCGCTCTTCGTCCCCAGATCCTCGAGCGGACGGACGGCAATCCACTCTTCGTGGAGGAGGTGGCCGCCGCCGTCCTTGAGCAAGGGGCTGAACCGGGGAACGAGATCGCCATCCCGTCGACTCTGCAGGCGCTGTTCACGGCGCGCCTCGACACGCTCGACGAGGCTACCCGACGAACCCTGCAGCTTGCGTCGGTCATCGGGCGTTCGTTCCCCGAACCCGTCCTGCGCGCGGTCGCGGCCGGTGGCGAGGACCTCGAGCAGCATCTACGAACGCTCGAGCGGGGCGGGCTCATCATCGAGACCGCGCGGATACCTGAGCGCGAATATGCCTTCCACCACAGCCTGACGCAGGAATCGACCTATGGCACGATCCTGCTCCGCACGAGGCGAGCGCTTCACCAGCAGGTGGGCGAGGTCTTCGAGGAGCTGTACACCAACCGGATCGAGGAGTTCGCGCCCCTGCTCGCTCGCCACTTCCAGGAGGCCGGCGATGACGACCGGACGCTCCGCTACGCTGCCCTCGCTGGCGATCACGCGGCCAAACTCTACGCCAATGCCGACGCGGTGACCCATTACACGAACGCGATCGACGCCGCTCGGCGGCTCGAGCGCTCGGAGGAGCAGCTCCGTCTGTTCCCCAGTCGCGGCCGGGCGTTGGAGCTCGCGGGGCGCTACGACGACGCGGTTGCCAACGACGAATCCTGGCGCGCGCTCGCAGAGGATGCGGGAGACGGGTCCGCCGTTCTGGGCGCCGATCTGGCGCTCGCTACCCTGTTCTCGACGCCCACCCCGAAGTTCGATGCCGAGCGCGGCAGAGAGCTCTCGGAACGCACGCTCGACCTCGCGCGCCAGCTGGGCGATCGCGTGGCCGAGTCCAAGGCCCTTTGGAACGTGATGATCCTCAACGTGTACGGCGGTGGGGACCTCCGTGAGGCCGTGGACGCCGGCGAGCGGTCGCTCGCCATCGCGCGTGAGCTGAACGCGCGCGAGCAGATGGCGTTCACGCTGAACGATCTGTGGCGTCCGTACGTCGCGATCGGTGGCTTGGGTGCTTCAGCCGCGAGCCTGGAGGAGGCGCGAGGGCTCTGGCGCGAGCTCGGCAACCTCCCGATGCTGAGCGAGAACCTTGCTAGCTCGGCGTCGGTCGCCCGCCTCGCCGGAAACGACCGGGACGCGCTCGCCCTCGCCGAGGAAGCCCACGGGATCGCCCGGGACATCGGCAACCTGTGGGGCCAGGCGTACAGCCTGATGAGCATCTACGACATCTACCTGGATCGCGGCGAGCTCGGGAGGGCCATGGCAACGATGAGGGAATGCATCGCGATCGCCGAGCCCGCCGGGTTCATCCCTCCGCAGGCGACCACCCGCGCCGAACTCGCGTACGTCCACGCGTACCTCGGCGATCTCGAAGGGGCCCACGAGCTCGTGCGGGTCGCCCTCGATGTGGCGAAGGAGAGGATGCAGATCGCACTCCCATGGGTGATGGGCGTGAAGTCGGAACTCCACCTTCTTGCTGGCGAGCTCGAGGAGGCCGAGTCCGCCGTCGGGGGGAGCCAGGTGGAGCTGCTCCCCGAGCCGCTCCGGTCCGCAGCCTCCATCCACGTAGCGCTCGTGCGCGGCCGCATCGCCTTGGCGAGAGGTGAGCATATCGGTGCCGCTGAGATCGCGGACACGATCCTCGACCGGCTGCGCCGGCGCGAGATCCGGCTCTTCGGGGCGGACGCCCTCTTGCTCAAGGGAAGGTCACTCGCTTCGGCAGGAAAGGCAGCCGAGGCCGAACGCGTGCTCGGCGAGGCGCGGTCGGAGGCGGAGAGGCGCGAGTACCGGCGAGTTCTGTGGGAGGTCCTTCGCCAGCTCTGCGAGATCCTGGACGTACAGGGGAACGTCGAAGCGGCGAGAGAGCTCCGGACCGAAGCTCGACGGCTCGTTGAGGGGATAGCGGAGAGTGTCGATGACGATCAACTCCGATCGAGCTTCCTGGGTCGGTCAGATGTGAAGGTCGTGCTCTCCGGGTATTGACTATGGAGCGGAGGCTCGCCCAAACCCGAGGCTGCACGCTCACCAGATGGAGGCTCGGCGAAAGGAGGATGCCATGGCGATGGCCATCGATCCCGTCTGCGGGATGCGGGTCGATACAGACGACGCGGCGTCGACCGCCGAGTACGAGGGGAAGACCTACTTCTTCTGTTCTCAAGCCTGCAACGATGCGTTCGTGGCCGATCCGATCTCGTTCGTCGCTTGACCCCATGTCGGGCATGGAGCGCGACCGGCTAACCGAAGGCGAACTCGCCGAGCGAGCGGGCACGAGCGTCGAACGCATCCGACAGCTCGCGGACCTCGGGATCCTCGAGCCCGAGGACGGGAGGTTCCCCCGTCGCGACGTCATGCGAGCGCGGGTGGTCCTGGAGCTGGAAGCAAAGGGGATAGACGCGGACGGGCTCGCCAAGGCATTGGCGTCCGGACATCTGACCCTCGGGTACGTCGAAAGCGCAGTGCGGCGCTTCCCTCGCCTGGATCAGACGTTCGCGCAGCTCAGCGAGGACATGGGGATTCCCTTCGAGACCTTGCAGAGGTTCTACGTGGCGTTCGGTCTGCCGCGCCCGCGTTCCGACGAACACGTCCGAGAGGAAGATCTCCCAGTGATCAAGGCCATTCCCGTCCTCTTTGGAGCTGGAGTTGGGGAGGGCGACGTTCTGCGTGCGGTGCGCATTTGGGGCGACAGCGCGCGGCGCGTGGCTCAGTTCCAGACCCACTACTTCCATCACACGATCGAACAGCCCTTCCGACGCCGCGGCCTCCGCGACAACGAGGCGTTCGAAGCCGCCATCCGCGAGGTCGGAGTCCGGATGGGCCACTCGGGCGAGCAGATGCTGGGCTGGTTGTTTCGACGTCACGCCGAGACCTTCTTTACCGAGCACCAGTTCGAGCACATCGAGACGGCGCTCGAAGAGGCCGGGATACGTCAGAGGCCAGCTCCGGGTGTCGAGGCGGTCGTGTTCGCCGACCTCTCCGGCTACACGAGGCTGACCGAGGAGGCCGGTGACGAGGTGGCAACCCAGGTCTCGCTGACACTCGCGCAGCTTGTGAGCGAGATCGCTGCGCGGCACCGCGGCGAGGTCGTCAAGATGCTGGGCGATGGGGTGCTCTTCCACTTCCGCGATCCGGGCGACGCCGTCCGAGCGTCCCTCGAGATCGTCGAGGACGTCAACCCGCATGGCCTCCCACCAGCCCACATCGGCGTGAACGCGGGACCGATGATCTACGACGAGGGCGATTACTTCGGTCGGACCGTGAACATCGCTGCCCGGATCGCGTCGCAAGCCGGGGCCGAGCAGGTATTCGTCGGCGAGGACCTGGTCCGCAGCGTTTCGCCAAAGGGTTTCCAGGTGGTCGAGGTAGGCGAGTTCGAACTGAAGGGCGTCGCCCGCCCCGTGAAGCTATTCGAAGCTGTGCCGGACCATGCCGAGTGACGCGTTCTGCCCCTGACGAGGTGCTAGGTCATATGGGACTCGCTTCGCGCCTCCTGCGTATCCAGAAAGGTGAGGGTCGTGTTGCCGGACTGGTGGTCGCCCTGGCGTTCGTGGCGATGACGGCATTCACGGTTGGTGAGAGCGGGATCAACGCCCTGTTCTTCGATCGAGTGGGCGCACAGGCGCTCCCCATCACATACCTCCTCCAGGGAGGGGCCTCGTTCGTCGTCATGCTCGGCCTCACCGGCACGCTGGGCAGGCTCGGCCCTCGTCGGACGTACCTCTCAGCGCCCCTCGCGCTCGGCGTCATCCTGGTCGCCGAACGTGCATTGATCCTCACGGACGTCCGATGGATCTACTTCGTGCTCTGGGTCACGGCGGCGATCGGGACGCTCCTGCTGGGGGTTTCGCTCTGGGGGGTTGCTGGCGCGGTCGTCGACACTCGGCAGGCCAAGCGACTGTTCCCGATCTTCGCGGCGGGCGGCATCCTCGGTTCGGTCTTCGGGGGCGTTCTGACTAGGCCCTTGGCCCAGATGATCGGCGCCGAGAACCTGCTCCTGGTGTGGGCGGGTGGTTTGGGGGCGGCCTTCTTGCTCTCGCGCATCGTGCTGGGCCCCAGGATGGCGTCGGCGGTGCGGCGCGTCGCCCGGAGGCGTCCGTCGGCGCTGCGCGACATGGCCGGCGCGTTTGTCTTCGTCCGCAGATCGCGGCTGCTTGTGTGGATGACCGTTGCCGCCGTCTTCTTCTCGATCCTGTTCTACCTGCTGTACCTGCCCTACGCGCGAGCCGCGAGCGAGCGGTTCCCGAAGGCAGACGAGCTCGCCGGCTTCTTTGGGTTGTTCTGGGCCGGCGTCACCCTGGCGGCGTTCCTCGTATCGATGCTCGTCACGAACCGCCTCTTTGCGTGGCTCGGTGTGGCCGCGATGGTGATCGTCCTACCCGTCCTCTACACGGGCGCCTTCGGAGTTCTGCTCCTCGCGTCAGGCTTCGTGACGCTCGTGGTGCTCCGCTTGGTGCTTGGCACGTGGCTTCAGGGGGTGGCGTCGCCGGGCTGGGAGACGTTGACGAACGTTGTCCCCGAGTCGAGACGAGACCAGACGCGCGCATTCCTGAACGGTGGCCCGACGCAGATCGGAACGGTGATCGCCGGCCTCGTCGCGATCATCGGGCAAAATGCACTGACCCTTCGCCAGTACGCAGCGATGGGGCTCGTCGCCGCCGTCGTGACGGTCCTGGCAACTATCGGCATACGCCGTTCCTATGCAGGCGCGCTCGCGCAAGCCCTCCGCGCCGGGCGACCACAGGTATTCGAGCGCCCCTTGACGAGGCAGGCATCCGCCGCGCTGACGGTGGATGCCGATTCCGCACGCGTCATCTCCGAATCGATGAGGTCCTCGGACGTTCGCGAACGACGGGTCGCGTTCCAGATCCTTGCCGACCTGCCGACGGAGAGCCGCCCACCGGCCGTTGCGGACGGCGTCCACGACGATGACCCGATCGTCCGGCTGGCCGCCATTCGGGCGCTTGACGACTCCACGCCGGCCGGGCGCGATGCCATTGTCACGATGATCGAGGACTCTGACCCCACGGTTGCCGCAGGAGCCTCCGCGCGGGCACTGGGCCTCACGGACGACGACCGCCCGGCGTCCCGGCTTCGCGATCTGGTCGCTCACTCCGATGAAAGTGTCCGGCGAGCCACCATAGAACAACTTTCGCTCGCCCCGGCCACCTGGGCAGAGCGGCTGGCCTCCGAACTCCTAGCAGACCCGGTCGCCGAGGTCCGTGCGGCAGCGCTTGAGCGGCTTGCCGAAGCTGCGCCCGACCGCGCGCTGGAACCAGCGCTCGCCGGCCTCCAGGACCCCGACCCAGGCGTCCGGATCGCTTCGGGACGGGCGCTCGGCTCCGCAGGGACGGATCGCATGGAACATGTCCTGAGGGCGCTCGAGGACCCTCGCACGGCGGAGGCCGCGGTCGAGGCCGTTCGCAGGACGGAAGTGAACGGCAAGGGCGACCGGGTGCGAGACTTCGTCCGGTCAGCGGCCGCGCGAGCCACACACAATCGCGCGCGGGCGGTCATGATCCCGGCGGAGGACGACGCGTCGGGACTCCTGCGCGACGCGATCCTCGACCGCGGTCGTCGCATCGCCCGCTCTGGGCTCTGGGCCGCGACCATGCTGGGAACCAGGCGAGACGCGATGGAGACCGCGATCGAGAACCTCGATGGCGGCTCAGCACAGGTGGCCACCGCGCTCGAGACGCTCGAGACGGCAAGCGATCCGGCGCTCGTCCGTCCGCTCCTAGCGCTTTGGGAACCGGTGGGTCCGCCAGCGAGCGCGAGCCGCGAGTGGCTGTCCATCGCGCTGGAGGACGAGGATCCGTTCATCAGGCAGTGTGCGGACGTGATCCGTGCCAGAGAAGGAGGTTCCATGCCAGGTTCCGTCACGGCGCTCTCGGTGATCGAACGCGTCCTGTTCCTCCGCAAGGTCTCTTTGTTCGCCGATCTGTCGCCGGCGGACCTCGAGCGCGTCGCGCAACTGGTCGAGGAGCGCGGCTACGCCGATGGCGAGGTCATCGCTGCCGAGGGCGAAGTCGGCGAGGAGCTCCATATCGTGATCGAGGGCACGATTCGCGTGGTTCAGGGCGGAGAGGGATCTGAGCGCGAGCTTGCGCGACGCAGCTCGGGCGACGTCGTCGGGGAGATGTCGCTCATCGCGCAAGCACCCCGGATCGCGTCGCTCATCGCCGATGGTCCCGTCCGGACGATCCGGCTGGGCCGTCACGAGTTCGAGAGCATGCTTCGCGAGCGACCTGGGGTCGCACTCGCTGTCATGCGCGTCCTGGTCCAACGCCTCGCCGAAGGGCGCCGCCCGGAGGCAACGGGGTCGTAGGCAGGCCTCATGCCGCTCAACTGCTCGACGCAGCGGCCTGGCGGACCAGCCGTACTGCTACCCCGTCAGAAGGAGAAGCACTCCATCAGGTCGTCGACCACGTCAAGCTCCGATCCCGTGGTGGGGCCGGTGGTCCGATCGGCTGACCCTCGGCCGCCGCGTAGTTGGGGCCTCCGGGGGTGGACTCGTCGAACAGATGGTTGACCGATGCAAGGGTGGGCAGCCCGAAGTTCGCCTCCAGGAACTTGAGGATCGAGACGAGGTCGTACGTAGTCGGCTCCAGGTGCGCCGGGTAGGCGAACGGCGAGATTACCCATGTCGGGATCCGGATACCGAGGCCGAAGGCATCAACTTGCGGCGGCGGCACGTGGTCGAAGTATCCGCCGTGCTCGTCGTAAGCCTCTGGCGGTCATTTTCAATCGCTGAGGAGCGATGAGGGCAGGCGTTGATGCCGGTCGCCCGCCGCCTGGGTCCACCGCGCTGGGCCGGTGTCATCGAGCCGCTGGGGCACGGTCGCCACGGTGAAGTGGGCGGGCGCGATCGACCGCAGCTCGTCGGGGACGACGGGGAATGAGACCGTGGCCTCGGGGCGAGCGCGAGGTGAGTAGGGGGCCACGATCGTGGCGCCCGTGCCGTTGCGAGACGGGTCGAGCATGACCCGCCCCTTCCGCCCGGCCTTGCGGAACTCGGTGGTCACCAGGTCGGGCCTGCGGTCGGCGACGATCGTGGTGAGCCTCGCGGCAGCGTGCCGAAGCTGTTCGGGAGACACCCGCCGTCCGATCGGAACGACGATGTGCAGCCCCTTGCCGCCCGTCGTCTTGACCAAGGTGGTCAGGCCGAAATCGTCGAGGACGTCGAGAACCAGGAACGCAACCTCCACCGCGGCGTCGAACGCGCCATCGGGCGGATCGATGTCCACGACGAGCAGGTCGGGGCGCTCGAGACGGTCCCGGCGGACCGGTGCCGGATGGAACTCGATCGCCGCCTGGTTCCCCAGCCACGCGAGCGTGGCGGCGTCGTTGCACACGGTGTAGGCAACATCCCGCTTGGCGCTGGGCGCCGGGATCGTGACGGTCCGGATCCACGACGGTGCGTACGCCGGTGTGTCCTTCTGGAAGTAGCGCTGGCCGTCCACGCCGTTTGGCGCGCGGATCAACGTGAGGGGTCGATCGTGCAGCCAAGGGAGCATGCGATCGGCCGCGGAGTCGAGATAGTCCACGAATGCCTGCTTGGTAATGCCGAGCGCGGGCCAGAGAAGCTTGTCGGGACGGGTGACCTCGACGCGCCTTTGTGCCGTCACGTTTCCTGCGCCCGCTCGCGGACGACTTGCTCCGGCCGCTTGTCATCGCGAAGTCCAACGTAGCGAGGATGCCGCAGCTTGCCGTCGGGGGTCCACTCGCTGAAGCCGACCTGTGCGACCAGCTCGGGTCGTACCCAATGCACGCCCTTCATCGACAGGCCCTTCGTGTCGCCGACCGGTGGGATCGTCTGTTCGAGCGGGGCGAGACGCCGTTTGAGTACGGCGAGCTCGCGGTCACCGAAGCCGGTGCCCACCTTGCCGCCGAACCGCAGCTCGCCGTCCTCCTGGTAGCCGACCAGCAGCGCTCCGAGTCCCGAGCGCGCCCCGTGGGGGTCGGTCCATCCCAGCACGACGAACTCCTGCTCGTTCACGCACTTGAACTTCAACCAGTCCTTCGAGCGCGCGTGGGTGTACGGAGACGAGGCACGTTTGGCGATGAGACCCTCCCAGCCTTTCTCGCAGGCGGCCCGGAATGCGACCTCTCCCTCCTGGTCCAGGTGCTCGGAGAAGCGGATCTGGTCCTCGAAGGCGATCGCGCGCCGCAGAACCGACTTCCGCGCGAGCAGCGGCAACGCGGAGAGGTCGTAGCCGTCGAACCAGATCAGGTCGAACAGATAGAAAAGCACCGGTACGGCCGCGACCTGCGCCGCGCTGGGACTGGCGTTCTGCATCCGCTCCTGCAGGCGTGAGAAGGAGGTGACGTCTCCGCGGAAGGCGACGATCTCGCCGTCCGCGATCAGCGGAGCGGTCTCGTCGCGCCGAACGGCTTCGAGCAGATCCGGATAGCGCGACGTGCGGTCCTTCTGGTTCCTCGTGATCAACCGAACGGTCGAGCGCCCCTTCCACAGGAGCGAGCGCTGACCATCGAGCTTGGCCTCGAACACCCATGCCGGGTCGGAGAAGGCGTGCTTGGCCAGCGTTGCCAGCATCAGCGGTGTGAAGGCAGGCATGGCCCGACGCCGGAGCAGGCGCCGATCGCGTTCATCCAGTTCCTCGAGGATAGGGTGCATGTGCCTGGCAGGTACTGACGTTAGCTCGGATCCAACGTCTCGCGCCTGAATGTTCGAGATTCTGGGTTTGGACTTTCGCACTCGATCCCGGGTGCCGCTGAGTCCCCCGGTTGTCAGGACTCCGCGGGAGCAACCAGGCCGGCCTCCTCGCCCTCGCCCGTTGCGACCGACCCTTGGGGTTCCACGTCCCCGTGGCTTTCGCGCACACCCGCAGGCGAGTGGACCGCCTGCAGCCGGCGCTGCTCTCGGTCAGTTTCGTGTCTACGATCGGCTTTGCCGTCACCGCGGCCGGGTCGGCGCGGGCGGTCGCCGTCTTTGCCGCCGCCGGCTTCTCTTGATCCTCATCGGCTCGCTGGTCTGGCTGGTCCCGATCCAGCGAACCCTGCAGTCCGGTTCGGAACTATCGGCGGCCGCCGTTGACGAGCTGAGGACGCGATGGCTTCGCGGTCACCTCATCCGGGCGATCGCCGGCGTGGCGTTTGTTCGCCGTGGCCGTCGTGGCCACGATCCCATGAGCCTCTCCCAGTCCCCTGGCCGGGCGAGAAGAGGTTCGTTGCCGGGCTTGGTCACCGGAGGCGCGACTGGGGGAGGGTTCGGGTGGGGCGGCAGGGAGAGGTTCGTTGGCAGCAGGTTCACGACCAGCTCACCGGTCACTACATCGAGAGATCAGGTCGGCGAACCGTGTCGGGCGTGCTTCGACGACGCCATCGCGCACCTGTGGAATCGAGGGCGGGCAGGCGGCGCGACGCAATTGATGCTCTATCTCACCGGCATGACCGACGCAGTCCGGCGACGGTCGTTCACACGGACACGTCGGGACGCGGCGGCGGCGACCCCCGAGGCGCAGGTATATGCGGAACCGCCAGCGTGAGACGGTCCTGTCGCGCGAGGACCGAACGGACCAGCAGGATCGCGAGCACGGCCGATGCGACCACTACGACGGTCGACAACAGGTCGATGAAGTCCGCGCTTCGGATCTCCATCGGAGTTTCCGCGCTCTGGCGGGCCCCGGCCGCTATCCGGCCGAGCACTCCTGCCGAGATCCACGACGCCCACCACCAGCCGAGAACAGGCCACGTCGGGAGTGAACGCCAGTCGCTGACGCCACTGCTCGCCTTCCACAGCTCGCGATTCACCTGGAACGGCTTCCACAGGTTCGCGATCGGGATCAGCCACCAGCCGACGGCCCATCGGGGCGAGTACTCCATCCCGGTCACCCCGACCGCCTCGAGGTTCGCGTGCCCGCGGTGCTGCCAGATGAGCCACACGACCACCGTTGCGACGAGCACTACCAGCCAGAGCCGAGCGGAGGCGGCGACACGGTTGTCTGAAGCCGTTGCCTCGGCCAGTGTCACCTGACTGCCGTCAATGATCCGCTGGAGAAGGCTCATCTCCCGGAGCACCGCCCCCGCTTCGAAGAGGATAGTCAGGACCTGAGCGACGAGAAGCGCGATCACGGCATTCCCGAGGCCGCGGATTCTCCGTCGATGACGGCCGGAAGTTACCATCGCCCTTCCCGGAAGTTACCATCACCCCATCCATGAAGCCAGCATGCGTGCTCCGATAGGAACGCTTTGGTTGCATGGGTCGAACGCACGACGCCGTGTTCATGCGCGACCGCGGACCGACAGGTAGTGGTGCCACAGGATCCTCGCGGCGGTGGCTCGGTGGGGTCGCCACGATTGTGCCCGAAGCTCCAGCTGGTCGAAGCTGGGTCGGGTCGGGAGCTCGAAGAGCTCGCGTGCGGCGGTCGCGAGTGCCTGGTCGCCGTGCGGCCAGACGTCGGGGCGTCGCAGGCACATGATCAAGTAGATGTCGGCGGTCCACCGGCCGATGCCGCGGAGCCGCATGAGGCTCGCGCGGACATCGTCGTCGGGCAGGTGCGCGAGGCCCGTCAGCTCGAAGCCGTCGCTGAGCGCGATGGCCAGATCACGCGCGTAGCCGGCCTTCTGGCGGCTGAAGCCGATGGTGCGGAGGTCGGAGTCCGACAGCGCGAGGAAGGCTCGCGGGCGGATGCTGCCGCCCAGCGCAGCGTCGAGCCGGTCGAACGCGGCCCGAGCCGACGCCAACGACACCTGCTGTTCGAGGATCAGATGGATGAGCGTGGCGTACGATGGCTCGCGCGCCCAGAGCGGGGGAGCGCCGTACCGGTCGACCGACGCGGCAAGGGCCGGGTCGCCGTTCACGAGCTCCGTGACTGCTCGTACGAGCGATCGACGTGTCAGCGATCGGATCATCGGGAGAGCATCTTCCCGCATCATCCCTTGCGCTGCGGGCCGGCAATCCGGACCCGATCCAAGCTTGCTGCGGGGTGCGCGCTCGGGACACTCGAGCAGGGCGAGAACCTCAGACCCGACGACAGGGGCTTCTTGGATTGCGACGGCGGCGACTACTCGATGTCGTACTCATCGTGAGGTGGCGTTCGGTTTCCGGTGAAGTCGTGCGCGCCCAGACAGTTACACTCGCACAGTCTCATCAAGGGAGGAGATCGTCATGTCGGACCTGCTGACGAGGAACGTCCTGGTGATCAGCCAGAAGCCAAAGTTCATCGAGATGACGAACGAGTACGAGATCACCGGGGAGGACGGCACCCCGGTTGGCTCGATCCGGCAGGAGGGGCAGTCGAAGGCGCGCAAGTTCCTTCGCCTGGTCTCGAGCGTCGACCAGTTCTTGACGCACACGCTCGCCGTCTACGACGCCGCCGGGACCAAGGTGCTCGAGCTCGTCCGCCCGGCAAAGGTGTTCAAGTCGACTGTCGAGGTGCACGACGCGGAGGGTGCGCGCGTCGGAAAGATCGTGCAGGAGAACATCGTCGGCAAGAAGCGGTTCCGCCTCGTCGGGCCGTCTGAGGCGCTCCTCGGCTCGATCGACGCCGAGAACTGGCGCTCCTGGGATTTCGCCATCCACGACGTCACTGGCAACGAGGTTGGCCGGATCACGAAGAAGTGGGCAGGGATCCTCCGGGAGGGCTTCACGACGGCCGATCACTACCTCCTCCACATCTCAGGCCATGTCTCGGGACCGCTCCGCACGCTCATGGTTGCATCGGCCGCGGGGGTGGACACCGCGCTGAAGCAGGACGACACCGGCGGGTTCGGCTTCGGCGGGATCGACCTCGATATCTAACGACTGCCATCTCAGTCGTCGAGGATCCCCTCCAGGACATCTCCGAACTGGACGAGCTGACGGGGATCCAGGAACTCGTCAAGGATGCGTCGATGCGCGTCTGCGCCGATCCGGGCTGCCCCGTCGCCATCCGCCAGGAGCCCCGACACCGCCCTTCCAAACTCCTCGTAATCCGTCGGGTCGACCAAGAACCCCGATCGACCGTGCTCGATCTGATCCTGGATGCCCCCCACCCGGCTGGCCACGACAGGACGTCCCTTCCACATGGCTTCGGCCACCGTGAGCCCGAATCCTTCGGCCAAGCTCTTCTGCACCACGACGTCGGCCCGACGCTGCAACGCGTTCACGATGGCACCGTTCTCCTCGAGGTCCTCCATGGGCAAGCACGTCAGATGGATCCGTCCCCTTGCTCGAGGCGGGCATGCGTGCCAGGCCTCGATGGACGCCTCGAGCACCGCTTGCTCCTCAGGGTCGTCGGAGACAGAGCCAGTCTCCGGGCCGGCCAGAACGAGGTGGGCGTTGGATTCCTCGGCGACATGGGCAGCAAATGCCGAAAGGACCCCTTCAGGGTCCTTCAGCCTGTCCCATCTCGACACCTGGACCACGATCGGCACGTCGGCAGGCAGCGGCCGTTCTTGGATCATCCGCCCCTTCCTCGAGACGGTGGCCCTCGTGCCGTCGGCCCGGATGAACGTCGGCTCACCACTCCCGTCGGCCTGCAGGATCTCGGCCGCCCGCAAGATCCCCGCTTCGGCTTCCGCGGTCATCGCTTGGTTCTTGGACGAGAAGGCGTCGATGGAGGGGGCGATCACCCATAGTCGGTCCACATCCAACCCCTCCCATGCGTACTCCCGTCGGGAGAAGACCACGGCGTCGGCCTGGACGATGTACGGAAGAAGGAAGGCCCACGCGGTCCGGGCCAGCTCGTTCGGGTCGTCGATCCCGACATGACACCGCCAGATCACCTTGACCCCTCGCTCCTTCAGGACAGGGATCAGACTTGCCGGCTGCGGATCGTGAACGACCACGATGTCTGACGGGCGGACCAGCGTCGTGAGGTGATGCGCCTCAGATGCCATCGTGCGTTCGAGCGTGGCGCGCTCGTCCGTCCCCAGCTCGCCGCCATCTCCGTCCTGCCCGTGGAGCAGGTTGTGGACGCGCTTGGTGATCCGGAAGAACTCGTCCTCTCCTTCAAGTACCAACCAGCTGGTCTCCACCTCATCCCCGACCATGTACCCGAGAAGCGATCGGAGCATCTCGGCCACGCCGCCGCCCACCGATGCCGTGTTCACGTGCCACACCTTCCTGCCACGGAGCAGTGCGGCCGTCCTCCGAGCAGCGTCCCGGAACGATGCATAGCGGTCCGAGTCGAGGATGGTCTCGAATCGCTTGGGATCAAGCGGGTCGATCTGGATATCGAACATCAGGACTCTTCGATCACGACGGAGCGCTCGAAGGTGTCGAAGAAGCGGTCGGCGAGGGGGACGGCGACGGGGATGAGGATGGAGTGGGCGAGGGTGATGGGGAAAGTGACGTCGACGGCGATGGAGTCGTGCTCGGGGTCGGGGTGGCAGTCGGGGTCGGCGTCGGTGAGGCGATACCAAGGAGAGTGCCGATCGGGCCAGCCGCCGCGGCCGGTCGCTGCGGGATCTCGAAGGGACTCTGCGTTTCCGCCACCGGCTGAGAGCCGCCGTACACGAGCAGGGCACCGAGGAGCAGCGCGACCGCGGAGCCGACCGCGGCCCCCGCCACGAACGGCGCCGCGGCCGTCAGGCGCTCCCGCACCCACTCGGATCTGCGCCTCCGCTCGAGCTGCGCCGACAATTCCGTGTGCTGGTTGAGCCAGGACATGAAGGGCGCGGTCGCGTAGACCGATCCCTGCCAGACGAACAGGGCCAGCACGAACCAAGTGGCCCGGCCGTTGATGAATGCCAGAGCCCCCGCCGTCCACAGCGCCAGGGCCAGGACGACCTCGGTCCGAGCGCTCCACAGCGCGGTGATGACGTTCCTTCGCTCGCCGGTTTTCGGGGTCCTCAGGAACACGCCCTTGGAGCGGACGAGACCTTGGATACAAGCGAGCGCGACGGTCCAAGAAAGGGAGAGCCAGTTGGCGAACGCGAGAATGGCTCGGCGGAATCCGATCCGGGCTCGGGCCCGGAGCGCCCACAGGGCCCGGAGCAAGCCCGACGCGATCAGAGCGCTGGGCAGAAGAACGGCGACGCCGAGGAGCGGGCGGAGGGCGAACCATCCCTTCGTCAAGAGCACGGTCGCGGTGGCGAGAAGGACCACGGTGAACCCGAGGTACATGAGATCGTTCAGCCACTGCACCCCGCCGAGCAGGTAGTCGATCCGCTGACCGAACCGGAGATGGTTCTCCGGATCCCGGTTCCACGGCATGAGATCCCGCCAGTGCCGCCGGAGGATCTGCATACCACCGAAACACCATCGGAACCTCTGACTCTTCAGCGCGGAAAAGGTGAGCGGCATGATGCCCTTCCCGAAGGACCGGCCGACGTACAGGCCTGAGTAGCCGGCCTTGAGCATCCTCAACGAGGCCTCAGAGTCTTCGGTGATGCACCATTCGTCCCACCCACCGAGCTTCTCCAGCATCGAACGTCGGAGCAGACCCATGGTCCCGGCGAAGATGATCGAGTTGCGCTCGTTGCGGGAGGGCATCGTTGTCAGAAAGAAGTAGTGATAGGCGTCGTAGCAAGCGGTGAGGTACGCGTCGTGCTCGAATTCCCGATAATCCTGGGGCGTCTGCACGAAGGCCAGGCCGGGCTCGGCGAAGTATCCGACCAGGCTCCGCAGGTAGTCGGGATCCACCAGATAGTCGGCGTCGATCACGCCCACGATCTCCGCATCCGGGTCGGTGTACTCGGTGAGCGCAAGATTCAACGCTCCGGACTTGAATCCGGACAGGGAATCGACGTGCACGAACTTCACGCGAGCGCGGTCCCGACAGTATTCTTCCACGGGCTTCCAGACGTTCGGGTCCTTCGTGTTGTTATCGATCACCACCACTTCGAGGTTCGGATAGTCGATCGCCTCTACCGAGCCGATCGTTTCGATCAGCATGTCGGGCGGTTCGTTGTAGGCCGCGATCTGAAGAGAGACCTTGGGCCGGTACGTGGGGTCGGGCTCAATCACAGGCCGGTCCCAGCGTGTCCTGCACAGCACGTCGAGGCTCTCGAAGGCAAACGAGGCTGCAAGGAACAACGCGACGAGCTCGAGAAGTAGCAACGCGGCAGAGGCCGCCATGCCGGGACCGGAGAGCCCGCTTGCGAACGTGATGTCGATCGCGAACGCCAGATAGGCCAGGGTCGAGGCCAGGAACGAGCCGTAGAAGACCTGTCCCAGGGGGTTCCAGCGACGCCGCAGCAACACGACCAGCAGGGTGGGGAGGAGGAGGAGGGCCTCGCCGGCCCACACGTAGGAGGTTTCGAGCCGCCAGATCGCCGCCGCGATCTCGCCGGAACCGATGGCGACGACGATCGCGAAGAAGGTTCCGAGCAGCCGAGAAGCGACTCGGAGGCGGTGGCCCGCGAGCAGGAGAAGCACCGTCGTAAGGACGAGCGCGACGAAGCACACCAGGAACAAGCTCAGCAGCACCAGCCAGGTGTTCCCGAAACGACTGTGGGGTAAACGGACTACGGTGGCCTGCGACGCCTCTGCGCTCGCGATGAGTTTTGCTCCCCTGGGGCGTCTTATGCTGCGGTGGGATTCACTCAAGCCGGGGAACCGATCGAAAGGACACGAGGCGATGAGAGAGCTGGTCGTGAGCACCTTCTTGACCCTCGACGGTGTCATCCAGGCGCCGGGAGGACCTGAGGAGGACCAAAGCGGCGGCTTCGCGTACGGTGGCTGGTCGGTGAACTATTGGGACGAGCAGATGGGTCAGGTCATGACCGAGGCGATGAGCGAGCCGTTCGACCTCGTCCTCGGACGCAGGACCTACGACATCTTCGCCGCGTACTGGCCGCACGCCCCGGAGGAAGCGGGCGCCAAGCCGTTGAACGAAGCCACCAAGTACGTCGCGTCGCGGAGTCGTCCCACGCTGGAGTGGAGCCCTGCGGTGCTGATCGAGGGGGACGCGGCCGAAGGCATCGCGGCGCTCAAGAAAGAAGATGGGCCGGAGCTGCAGGTGCACGGCAGCGGGAACCTGATCCAGACCCTGATGCGCCACAACCTTGTCGACCAGTACCGACTGTGGGTCTTCCCCCTCGTCATCGGATCTGGCAAACGCCTGTTCTCGGATGGCACTATCCCGTCCGGGCTGAAGCTCGTCGACAGCAAGGTCTCCACCACGGGCGTCGTGATCGGTACGTACGAGCCGGCAGGCGAAATCGTTACGGGATCGTTCGCGCTGGACTGACCGAGCGGGAAGGAGGATTCCAACTTCGTTCAGTCCACGGAGTGACTAGATGGATACAGCGCGCAAAACCTTCGTCGGGCTTGCCTGGTTGTTTGTTCTCGCTGTTGCGATCCAGTTTCTCCTCGCCGGTCTCGGCATCCTGGGCGGGGAGAGCCTTGAGCCGCACCGGCAGTGGGGGTTCATCGTCCTCCACCTCATACCCATCCTGATGCTCATCGCCGCGATCATCGGCCGCATGGGGCGGACCGTCATCGTCCTGACAGTGGTGCTCTTCCTGCTCGTGTTTCTGCAGCCGCTCCTCGTCGACCCCGAGCTTGACCCGCGTTGGCTCCGGTCGCTACACGTTCTCAACGCTCTGTTCATCTTCGCGCTCGGCTACCACCTGGCACAGCGAGGGACAAAGACGGTCCGGGGCATAGCAGTCGCCTGACACGATCTCCTTCAGACCCTCGACTTGAAACGACTCGACGGCCATTGCCCCATTGCCGCACGATAACGCCAACCTCGTCACTGTGGTTGCCTTCGACTCCGCAGGTATGCGACCGCGGCAAGCAGGGTCACGACAAGGACGGCGGCCGCGGCACCTGTGGCCGCGGCGACGGGAGACCCGTCATCGGCCGCTCGGTGCATGATGCTCACTGGAAGGATGAGAGCCACCGCGGCGAGGATCGGGCCTATCACCAACCACACGAGGAGGACTACCGCGCCCACGTCCCCCCCGAGCAGGAGCAGCTCGATCGGGAAGGGACCTCGCTGGCCCGCGATGGCTGCGGACGACACGAACGTCGCTGAGACGACCGGGCACAGAGCGAGGGTCGACCAGGCGGCAGTCGGTGAGAGCAGCCCGGCGACGGATGCTGCGGTCACTGCGAGCACTCCGAGGGCGGTGAGCGACAGGACCGGCACGGCGCAATGGAGTAGCAACAGGTCGCCCCAGCGCCACGGAATCACGTGGTGAGCGTCGGGCTGGTCGGCCTCTAGGCGAAGAGGTTCGACCAACCGGGTGGCGGCCGCGTACCCGCCGAGCACACCGGCGGCCACGACGGCCCGGCTGTCGGGCGCCGCCGCGACGGCCGACACGCCGGCGAAGGTCAAGAGCAGCGCCCACCCGATGCGAGAAGGAGCGCGCAAGATGCTCAGCGCATCCCGCCAGGGGACGGCAAGCCAACTCGACCTCGGCGGCCGCAGTCGGATCCTGCGCATGCCCAGCAGGCCCTCGCCAGCCCGACGGACCACTACTGCAGCGCCTCGGACGTCCGCGAAGTACAGGGCGGCGACCAGTCCAGAGTGGATCCCGGCCCGGCGGGCGAGCTCCTCGGTTGGTGCGCTGCCGGCGCTCCGCCAGGCCATCGCGACGGTGACCAAGGCGGTCACTGCAAGGAGCGTGGCCTGGTATGGCCAGCCCGGCGCGGAGCCCTCGGCCGCCGCGATCACGGGTCCTGCCGCCCATCCCCAGGGCCCAGACCAAAGCGCGACATCGCCGTCCACCAC
>JBIOXZ010000202.1:0-2471 GCA_044869895.1 Actinomycetota bacterium
CGTGACGAGCATGCTCCAGGCCGAAGAGCTCCACCGGCTCCTTGAAGGTGCCGGCATCGAACCGCCGTACGTGGTCGTCGGCCACTCCTACGGCGGGTTCGTGAGTCGGCTGTTCGCGGCGAAGTACGCCGCCGAAACAGCGGGCCTCGTTCTCATCGACTCGAGTCATGAGGACGAGATCGAGCCATACCGTCGCCATTACGGCGACTCCCCCGAAGGGGACTGGGTCGACGGCGGCGACCACATCGATATCGACGCCACCGCCGCGGCGCTGCGGCGTACCGCACGTGACTTTGGCGACCTGCGACTGGCAGTTGTGAAGGCCGGAAGGTACGAGGACGTGCTCACGGTCCCGCTCTGGAACCGCACGCAGGCCGACCTCGCCACCTTGTCCTCGAACTCGCTGTTGGTGCAGGCAACTGGCGGTCACTTGGTGTTGAACGACGATCCGCAGGTCGTGCTCGTGGCGATCGGAGCCGTCGTCGCGAGCGCGCGCTCGAACGAGCCGCTTCCCACGTGCGAGCGGCTGATCGAAGGCACCGACGGTACATGCCCTTAGCTCGTTGACGGACTGGGAGCGGACTGTTGTCTTCGGCTAGCTCCAACTCCGCCAGGCGGGAAGGCCTTGACCCGGAGCTTCTTCCTCCTCGTCGAGCTCGATGAGGTTGAGCGAACGTTCGGATTCAGGTCCGCGACCGGCCTCGTCTGGGAGAGCGGCAAGCTCGGCCAAAGCCGCCAACCGGTCACCCAACGCCGCGATGGCCTCTGCGAGGGGTTCGACGGCTTCGTCGACCCGGTCGCCGATCCCAGCCGCCCGCTCCTTTGCGTCCTCGATCGTCGACCGGACCACGCCAACGAGGGGAGCCAGGCGGTCACGCCACGCCGCCAGCCGCTCGATCTCCGCCAGGGTCTCGCGGCGGGCCCGCTCGGCCACCCGAAGCTCCTCCGCCGCACGGGTCCGGGCACGGTCCATGATCCGGGCCATGGTCCGTCCCGCGACCTCCAGGACGGCAGACGGCTCGTTCGCCCCGGCCGGGGAAACCGGCAGGGGGCGTGCCGCGGCTTCCTCCACGACAGCGGCCTCGAGCTCGGCTGTGGCGGCGCTGAGCCCGCCATCGAGTTCGGCGCGCGCCGACCGGAGCTCGGCCTCCAGCTCCTCGATCCTCGCCTCCGCGCGCGTGGCCCGATGGCTCTGGATCAGGAAGTACCGGCGCGCCAAGCCCAGCTCCTGCCGAAGGACATCGATCTCGCCGCTCCGAGTCCCGCTCAACTCCTCCGCGGCTTGGCGCCGCTCGTCCTGCCTGTCCAGTTCGTCTCGGGCGGTCTCGATCTCGTGTCGGGTGGATTCCAGATCCCTCCGGACGGTCTCCAACTCGCGTTTGGTGGCGGTCAGCTCGAGCCTCAGGCGGGCCGCGTCCGCCACCGCTCCCTCGAGATCCGCACGAGTGGCGTTTCGGTCGGCCCTGAGGTCGGCCGCCTCGGCCTCCAACGCGCGGAGCTTCTCGGCCTGTTCGGCGCGCTGCCTCTTCAGGATCTCGGCCCCGGAGCGCAACCCGAGCACCACAGCTTCGGTCGCCCTGGCTTGCTCCGAGGTCCTCGCGTCGCGATCGGCGAGGATCAGACGCACGCTCTTGGACGTGTAGCCGAACAGGCCTCGCTTGAGCTGGGGTGCTTGCATGGGAGTCCCCCTTTGGGCCTCGAGAGCCGCGCCGCGATTCTGTCGCCAAGGGTGAGGCAGTTCAATCACCCGAAGGGACCTCTCTACTGGATTGGGCCCATGCGGAAGCTCACTTCATCGCCGTCGAGACACGCCGATCGCTTCAGCTACCCTCGGGCAGAACGGGTTCCGGGTTGTTCGCCGCGAATCGCGCCTGTCGCCAGCCTTCCTTGAAATCATCGGATCTGCTCTGGGGCGGCGGACCCGGATCCTCACCCCGTGACTTGAACTTGTCCCTGTATGCCTGGTGCCCCTTGATCAGCTCGTCCATACGCATGTCCTCGTCACCTCCAAGCACGTCCCGCACCATGCCGAAGAACTCCGGATAGTCGAACCCACCCGGATCCCAGTGGTCGTCGCCGGGGAGCTCGATGTGCCCGTACACACCAGGGACGTCGGGCCAGAGCCCCGCCGATCGCCGGTAATAGTCGAACACGGCGGCCGGCAGGTGGTCCACGGCGATGGGCCAGTCGTCGGTCGGCCTCGATAGTCCCGTCTTGATGAGCCTTCGTTCATGCAGGAATGCCACCAGCGCGACGAGCGGCTGCAGGGCGTGGCGGAAGGGAAGCCAGCGGGCGATGTTCGAGAACCCCGTGATCTCGATCTGCATCGCCCGGGCGTCCTGCGCCTTGGAGGCCTTCCCCTGGGCCCAGACCGGGAAGAGCTGGACGATCCGGTGATCCCCCACGCCGAACTGCGGGGGAAAGCCCCAGGTCTTGTATCGCTCCTTCAGGTCGGGAGCCTGCGTGGTGTG
>JBIOXZ010000203.1:0-40375 GCA_044869895.1 Actinomycetota bacterium
TCCTTGGGTGACTTGCCCGCCGCTCGCTGGCGACCCAGGTACTCCTTCGCTTCGGGAGTGCTCCGGCTCTGGATGAACGCGACGAAGTGCAGAGCGCGATTGAGCTGGCGGTTGCCACCGCGGCTCAGCCGGTGTCGGTTCGTTTGACCAGATGAGGCGAGGAGCGGCGCGGTTCCGGACATCACCGCGAAGGCGGCCTTGGACCGGATCCTGGAGACCTCTCCCACCTCACCGAGGATCTTGGCGGCGATGAGAGGACCGACCCCCGGGATCTCGGTGAGCGTGGTGCCCGTCCGCTGGACCGCGGCTTTGATCTGCTCGCCTGCCTGGCCGATGGTTCGATCGAGTCGAGCGATCTCGGTGAGACGTCGGCGAAGGAGCTCGGCTCTCAGCGAGTGGTCGCCCCGGATCATGCCTCGGGCCTTGCCCAGCTGCCCTTTCGTAAGCAGCTTCGGGATCGACCGTTCGTAACCGGGTCGGATCGCGGCAAGGTCCGCGTGGGCCCGGTTGGCCACCTGGGTCCTGGAGCGGGCCAGCTGGTCCCGGTAGTCCACCAGGAGCTTCAGGTCGGAAAGCAGTGCGGTCCGCCTGGCCGAGGGGAGGTCCTCCTCCCTGGCCACCACCCGCGCGATCGCCACGGCGTCGATGAGATCCGATTTGCCCTGTGAGCGCCGCTTCCGGCGCTCGGCATGCGTGAGGGAAGCCGGCACCTCCCGCACGTCCTCCCCGCACGAGAGGAGGTGCTTGGTGAGGGCGGCCCCGTAGTTCAGCGAGCCCTCCACCCCGATCCTGCGCTCCTTCGCTTGAGCACCGACCCAGTCCTGGAAAGCATCGTGACCCTTGGGATGGTTGGGGAACTCTCTTGCCTCGACGACCCTGCCGAGCTCGTCTACGACTGCCGCAGCGAGGGATCCCTTGTGGGAGTCCACCCCGATCGCCACCTCCATGCTGGCCCCCTTTCCTCGGCCGACCTACCATGGGTGGCTGGCGGAGGACATACAGGCGTCGGGGTCGACCCAGCCTTCTATCGAGTCACTTCCGCCAGGCCCGGTCCCGGCCGGAGGGACGGTCATTCTCGAAGTCAGCGGCACGTGGTTACACCGCGACATGTCGCTTCGGAGTCACCTCCGGTCGGGTCCCGGACACACTGCCCTAGGGGCAGGTCCCACCGGGGGATTTCATACGCCTGTCGCTTCCGAGGATCCGAGGCAGACAGAATGGGAGTCACTGATCAGCCAAGGAGGTCCCGATGCTCGAGATCAGCCCGTTCATGCTGGTGTTCCGCCTCCTCCACATCGCGATCGGCGTCGCCTGGGTGGGCTCAGTGTTCCTGTTCGTGACGTTCCTGCAGCCGACCGCCGCCGCGATCGCCCCGGCGGGCGCGCCGTTCATGGCAGAGCTCTTGGGAAAGCGTCGGCTGACGGATCGCATCGTTGGGATGGGCGTGGCGACCGTGGTGGCCGGCCTGTTCTTGTATTGGCACGACTGGCAGGCGTACGGGAGCTTCGGGGACTGGATTGGTTCGGCCTTCGGTGCAGTCATCACCATCGGCACGGTCGCGACGATCGCGGCGCTCCTGATTGGCATCGTCTGGACGCGCCCGAACGCGACGCGGCTCATCGCGCTCGGTCAGCAGGTGGCCGAGGCGGGCGGTCCCACACCGGAGCAGGGTGCCGAGCTCGCGCGTCTGCAGCACCTGCTGAAGGTGTTCGCCATGGTCAACCTGGCGCTGCTCGCGATCGCCGTCTTCGCGATGGCGACCGCGCGATACTGGTAGGGGGTCAGTCGGGTTCCTCGCCGACTTCGCCGTGGGCAAGCTCGAGGAGGAGATCGAGCTGGGACGGACCCGCATACGCAATCGAACCGATCGTTCACCACTCGTCTCCGGGTCGCCAATCGCAGCTGATTGGAGCCGAGAGGTCGAGCTCCGGGGAAGTGGCTGTCAGACGGACGAGCACGAAGCCGTCTTCCTCGGGCGTTGGGATGAGCCCTAACTCCGCCCGGACGAAGGTGGGCCCTTCCCACACGATCCGACGCCTGAGCAGCGGCGTTTCCTTCACGCTCGTTCGGCCGGCCAGGAGCCGGAGGAAGAGCTCGGAAGGCACTCCGACCCTGCGGGATCCACCGGTTACGGTCCGCCACTCACGCGGAGGATCGCTCCAGGGGGGTACAGGAGCCTAGGGTGCTAAGGTTCTGTCCTCCCGAGATAGGAGTCCCTCTGTGGCGAAGCAGAAGCACGATAGCGGCCGGAAGAAGATGGACCAGCGACGATCGAACGAGAAGAGGGAGCCAGGGGGCAGGCGGGGCGACGCGCCGCGTTGGGCAAAGGCGGCAGCAGATGGAAGCCTGCGACGTCCTGAAGGACACGACACGGTCCGCCCATGACCTGTGGGGTGCAATTATTTGGTTCCCACTTGACCTGACCTGCAGGTTCGTGATTCCAGCGTTGTGCCGGCCTGGCCGACGGAGATGCCGTCGAGTGGACGATTGCCGGGCCTCCGCGGCTACTCCGAAGAACCGTCCCTGAGTTGGGAAGCACTCAACCCCCTTGACCGGTGGGCTGCGCCAGCGCCTCTCAAGGTGGGCGGGCTCACACCAAACAGGGCTCGGTTGTGGTCGGCCCAGAGTCCTTTGAGCGCGGGAGAACTCGCTGGTCACATCCGTAACCCAATAAATGCATCCCACGGGCTCGTCCGCGACGAGCCGTCCGGCAGGCCGGGGCAAACTCACAGGTACAGGTTAGGCTTTGAGGTTCACAGGGAAGGAGGCTTCAGTGGCGGTAGCGAATCGAAAGTTGGATGCACCTGACGAGACACGGAAGTTCGATCACGGCCAACTCGAAGTCCTGAAGGTCGGTGGCTTCACGTTCGGTCGAAATACATTCGAGCCGGGGTGGAAGTGGTCCGAGAGCGTGAAGCCCATTGTGAAGACCGAGTCGTGCCAGACCCACCATGCCGGTTACGTGCTGTCCGGACGGCTCCATGTCATCACCGACGACGGCGGTGAGTCGGAACTGAGCGCAGGAGAGGCCTACGAGGTGGAACCGGGTCACGACGCCTGGGTTGTCGGAGACGAACCGGTCGTCTCGGTTGAACTCCTCGGAGCCGAGAAGTACGCCAAAGCCCCGTAGGTCTCATCGCGGCCCCTAACGAGAGGCCCAGGCCCGGCTAGGACCTGTAAGGATCGCCGGATCTGAGCCACGGTGAAGCCCTCGTCGAGGTCTCCCCATCGCCGGGCCCCGGGACCTTCCGGCAGTACGCCGAGATCACACCGTGAAGGGCACAAAAACCTCGGATCGGGGCCCATGACGAGGTCTTCTTCGAGTTGCTCGACCTGCTGCGCCTCCACGGCCACGATGGGGGATCCGGACTGACCACCCGGCGAGACACCTGTTTCGTGAACATTGTCAGGCCACACCGGTATCCATGACGCATGTCCGGATGTCCGAGGCGAACCATCACGGACTCCCGGGACTAGCCCGTGGAGCAGCCCATAGCTCCGTGTGAACCCGGGGCAGTGAGCCAGCGTCAGTCTCAGGGATGCGTCGGATCGCTGACCGGCCGGGCTTCCCGGCCGCTTTCGTTGGGTAAAGAAACTCGGTCGCGCGCCGTGAGCGGAGTAGTTGGGTCGATGCGGTGTCGTCTCTTCCAGACCAGATGCAGGAAGTACGGCCCAAGGCACTGTCTGCCACCGACGGGCGTGGCATCAGCGCTCGAGATCGATTCGAGGTGGTCCCTCCATCACCGGACGATCAGGCGGCTATCGCGGGGCCGTGTCGAGCGCGAGCTCCATCCCGCGGGGAAGGCGTCCTCAGGCCTGCAGGCGGGCGTGGTGCACAGCGGGCCTCTTCGGTGCGGAGGCTCGTCACGGATCGGTTCGTCGGTCTCGGCCGTGTCTGGGTCCACGCTCATCGCCCCGGGCCGCGACGGGAGGTCCTCCAGGCTGTCCTTCTCGGACGGAGCACCGGGGGAGAGCAGGCCGTACGCCTGCAGTCTCAGGAACTGGGTCCACGTCGGCCCGATCCGGCGTGGCGCCAGGCCGAGTCCGCCTTCTCGCAGCACCGTGGCGATGGTCGTGGCCGAGACATCGATCGCGAGCTTCAGGAGCTCCCCTCCGATCCTGAGGTAACCCCACCTGGGGTTCTCCGAGCCAGCCGGATGATCAGGTGCTTGATCGGGGGATTGAGCGGAGGACGATCGGGCGGCCGCGAGCCACGCCCGCTTCTCCTCTTCAGGAGGTCCCGGTGCCACCCTGCCAGCGTGTCCGGGCCGACCAGGAAGCTCTCCCACCGATCCCGGGACAGGACCCAAGCCGCCACTGCGAGGAACGCCCATCCGCCGTGGTGAAAAGGACTCGCCCGCCGCCTCGGCGGAGGACCTTGAGCTGGTGGCGGAGCACGGCGGTCTCGAGATCCAGCTCATCCAGGCCGCAGCGGACGAGCACGCGGAGCAACCAGCACAGGAGCCGGTACCGGATGGACCAGACATGTGGGCAGTCTGATGCCGGGTCGGCCGGCTTGCGAACGGCCAGGTCGGAGTAGCCGATCGAGTTTCTTAATCCCGCAGTTCGCCGCCACGCACACGATCACGCGGCAACGTTACCCGTCGAGGTCGACGCTCCGCTCGCCCGGGTGCGACACTCGCGGCGTGGCGAAGGTCACGATCATCGGCGCCGGGAGTGTCGAGTTCACCAGGAGCATCCTGGCGGACTTGTGCGCGTACGGGGAGCTGCACGGGTCGCTGCAGATCGCGCTCCACGACATCGACGCCGAGCGTCTCGCGTACGCCCACCGGGCGGCGGAGCAGCTGGTCGAGCGCTCGAACGCCGGGTACGCCGTGTCGGCGCACGAGCGACGGGCGCCCGCGTTCGACGGCGCCGACTACCTCGTGAACGAGATCCAGGTGGGCGGCTACCCCGCGACGCGCACCGACTTCGACGTGCCGAGGAAGTACGGCCTGCGTCAGACGATCGCAGACACGATTGGCATCGGCGGGATCATGCGTGGGCTCCGGACGATCCCCGTCCTGATCGAGATGGCCGACGAGATGGTGGATCGGTGTCCGGACGGCCTCCTGCTCAATTACACGAATCCGATGGCGATGGTGCCCTGGGGGATCTGGAGCGGCTCGCGCCTGCCGGGGTCCAACGTGGTCGGCGTCTGCCACAGCGTCCGCGACACGCACGCGTTCCTCGCGCGGACCGTGGGTCTGCCGCAGGAGCGGATCGAGTTCCGAACCGCTGGCCTGAACCACCAGTGCTTCGTGTACGTGTTCCGCGACCGGGAGACCGGTGAGGACCTGTACCCGCGTCTCCGTGCGATCGTCGAGGCGGACCCCGAGGGTCTTGGCCGGCGCGTCCGGGTCGAGCTCTTCAAGCGGTTCGGGTACTTCCCTACCGAGTCCTCCGAGCACAGCGCCGAGTACGTCCCCTGGTTCCTGCCGCACGACGACCAGGTCACGCGGTACCGGATCGAGGCGGACGAGTACCTGCGACGCTCCGAGGAGAACCTCGCCGAGTGGGAGGAGGTCCGGCGCGCGCTCGACGCCGGCGAGGAGCTCGAGGTCGAGCGCAACGACGAGCTGGCGAGCCAGTTCATCCGGGCGCTCGAGACCGGCGTCGAGACCGAGCTGTACGGGAACGTGCGCAACGACGGCTGGATCGAGGGCCTGCCCGAGGACGCCTGCGTCGAGGTACCGGTGGTGGTCGGTCGCGACCGCATCCGGCCGACGCGGTTCGGCGCGCTCCCACCGCAATGCCTGGCGCTGAACCGGACCTTCGTCAACGTCGTGGAGCTCACGGTTCGGGCGGTCGTAGAGGGCTCGCGCGAGCTCGTCTACCAGGCCGCGCTGCTGGACCCGAACACGGCCGCGACGCTCACCGTGGGTCGGATCGTCGAGCTGGTGAACGACCTGATCGACGCTCACGGTGAGCTGATCCCCGAGCCCATCCGCGAAGGCTAGACTCCCGAGCTCTCACGCGACGGTCACCGCGATGCCTGCATCGGTCAGCTCGCGGATCGTCGGTGCCGGGGCGCCGTCGTCCGTGATGAGCTCGCCGGCCGCATCGAGCCCGCAGATCTGGGCGAAGGCGACGCGCCCGAGCTTCGAGCTGTCCGCCACCACGACGACGTGGCGCGCGCGCTCGATCATGGTTCGGTTGGTGTGGGCCTCGATCTCGTGGTGCGTCGTGAGCCCCGCGTCGAGGGAGATCCCGTCCACGCCGACGAACGCGACGTCCAGGTTCAGGCGCTCCAGCGCCTGCTCGGCGACGGGACCGACGAGCTCGTAGGATTCGGGGCGAGCGGTCCCGCCCGTCACGACGAGCTTCAGGTCGGCGCGGATCGCGAGCTCGCTCGCGATGTTGAGGGCGTTGGTGACGACCGTGATCCCCCGTCGATCAAGGATCGCGCGCGCGACCTCGGTGGTGGTCGTGCCGCCGGTGAGCCCCACGACCGCGCCGTCCTCGACCCGCGCCCCGGCCTCCGCGGCGATCCGCTTCTTCTCCGCCTGGTGGCGCGCGGCCTTGTAGCGGAGCGGGAGCTCGTAGAGCACATCGTGCGCGACCGCGCCGCCGTGCGTCCGGGTCAGCATCCGTTGGTCCTCGAGGAGCTGGAGGTCGCGCCGGACCGTGGCCGCCGAGACGCCCAGGCGCTCCGCCAGCGCGACCACGTCGACCGTTCCGTCGGACGCGAGCGACTCCAGGACCGCCGCCACCCGTTCGGCCTGCCGCATGTCGGACGAGCATACAGCGGGGATGTGCGTTTCCGGTCACCCCGGCCTTGACCGCGTGCTCGTTCTTGATCTAGTTTTGCTTCAGATGAGCGCGATCGCGCAGGAGGTCCAGAGCCAGCCGGACTGCTGGCGACGCGCGGCCGACCTCGCGGGCGAGGTCCGGGATCGGCTCCCGGAGCCGGGGCAGAGGGTCGCCGTGGTCGGGTGCGGGACCTCGCTCCACATCGGTCGGGCGTTCGCGGCGCTGCGAGAGGCGGGCGGCGGGGGAGAGACGGACGCGTTCCCAGCCTCCGAGTTCCCGAACGCACGCCGCTACGACCGCATCCTCGCGATCAGTCGGAGCGGTACGACGACCGAGGTCGTCCAGCTGCTCGGGGGCCTCGGCCGCACGCCGCGGACCGTGGTCACCGCCGACGCCGGCTCGCCGGCGGCCTCGCTCGCCGAGGCTTCGATCGTCCTGGACTTCGCCGACGAGCGCTCGGTCGTGCAGACGCGCTTCGCGACGTCCGTGCTGGCGCTCCTCCGCGCTTGCCTCGGCGAGGACCTCGCCCAGTCGATCGGTGACGGCGAACGGGCCCTGACCGAGGCGCTGGTCTCGGAGCCGGCCGGGCTCGAGCACGTCGCGTTCCTCGGGCACGGCTGGACCGTCGGGATCGCGGAGGAGGCCGCGCTCAAGCTCGAGGAGGCGTCGCGGACGTACAGCGAGGCGTACCCCGCGATGGAGTATCGACACGGACCCATCAGCCTGGCCGGCGAGCGATCGCTCGTGTGGATCCTCGGCTCGCCCGATCCGGCCGTGGCCCGCGACGCGGCCGCGACCGGCGCCGCGGTGCACGTGGCCGAGTTCGAGCCGATGGCCGAGCTGGTACTCGTGCACCGGATGGCGATCGCGCTCGCCGAGCTCAAAGGCCTGGACCCCGATCACCCCGCGCATCTGACGCGCTCGGTCGTGTTGCCAACATGAACCGCTCACCCCGAACCGCTCGAGGGAGGTGTCGACGTGAGACGACGACTGTTCGCGATCCTGGCCATCACCGCTTTGGTGGCGGCCGGGTGCACCGGAGACGATGACGACGAGGGCACGCCGGCGACGGAGGAGACGCAGGCCGGGCCTGTCACCCTCACGTTCTGGCACGGCTACTCGGACGCGGAGGAGGAGTCGCTGAACGCGCTGCTCGAGGTCTGGAACGCGGACAACCCCGACATCCAGATCGAGCCGCTGTTTGTGAACAACGACAAGGCCCTGCAGAAGCTCACCGTCGCGTTGCAAGGCGACGAGCCTCCGGACATCACCTACCAGTACGGATCTTCGCTGCCGCAACTGGCCGCGGCGCCGGGACTGGTCGACCTCAGCGAGTGGGTGCAGGAGCCGGAGGTGAACTGGGAGGACTTCGTCCCGGGGGCGCGAACGGCCGCCACGTTCGAGGGCAAGGTGCTGGGCGTCCCCGCCCTGATCGACAACCTGGCCGTGGTCTACAACAAGGACCTGTTCGACGAGGCGGGGCTCAAGTACCCGAACGACCAGTGGTCGTGGGACGACTTCCGGGCCGCGGCGGCAGCGCTCACCGATCCGGCCGAGAAGCGGTTCGGGTTCTCCTACCCGATGGACGCATCCGAGGACACGGTCTGGCACTACGACCCGCTGCTCTGGCAGAACGGCGGCTCGATCCTGACCGAGGATCAGATGCAGGCGGCCTTCAACTCGCCCGAGGGCGTCGAGGCGCTCGAGGTCCTGACCGGGATGGCCGTGGACGACAAGTCGGTCTTCCTCGACATCCAGAACTCGGCCTACACCGACGTGTTCAACAGCGGCAGGATCGGGATGCTCGTGACCGGGCCGTGGGACCTCCCGAGCTTCCCGGACGTCCACTACGGCGTGGAGATCCTGCCCGGGTTCGACGGCGATCACCAGACGATCGCGGGGCCCGACATGTGGTGCGTGTTCGACAACGGCGAGGGACGGGCGCAGGCGGCGCTCGAGTTCGTCAGGTGGCTGACCGATCCCGCGCAGATCGAGCAGGAGGCGCTCGCGACCGGCCACCTCCCGATCCGCCTTTCGGTCACCGAGGACGCCGCCTTCCTCGAGGAGTTCGGCCAGGCGTTCCCCGGCGTGGACGTCTTCGCGGAGAATCTCGCCAACGTCGAGCAGGCCCGGCCGGTGCTCGCCGCCTACCCGCAGGTCTCCGAGGCGATGGGGCTCGCGATCGTCTCGGCCATGCTGGGTGAGAGCGAACCGCGGGCCGCGCTCGACGAGGCCGCCGCGCAGGCCAACGACGCCCTGGCGCTCGGCGCAGCGTAGGCTTCGGGCCGACCGGTTGGAGGCGACGCAGGACGGTGGATCGGTTTCGGCGGTTCCTGGTCTCTGATCACGCCGGCGGCTGGGCCTTCATCTTGCCCTCCGTGATCCTGATCGTCGTCTTCGGGCTGATTCCGATCGTGTGGGGACTCGTCCTGTCCTTCCAGAAGGCGGGTCTGATCTCGCCCGAACGCGAGTGGGTGGGGCTCGAAAACTACACGCGGATCGTAAGCGACCCCAAGGCGCGGCAGGCAGCCCTCAACACGATCACCTACACCCTGCTCTTCGTCCCCACATCGATCCTGGCGGCGCTCTTCGTGGCGCACGCGCTCAACCGCAGGATCGCGTTCATCCGCTTCTATCGGTTGGCGGTGTTCATCCCGGTCGTCACCTCGACGATCGCCACCGGGATCATGTTCCTGTGGCTGTTCGACAAGAACTTCGGCCTGGCCAACTGGCTGCTCGGCAAGATCGGGCTCGGGCCGTTCGGATTCTTCGAGGATCCGGATCAGGCGATGATCGCGCTCGTCCTCATGACAATCTGGGGATGGCTGGGGTTCGACACGATCATCTACCTCGCGGCATTGCAGGGCGTCCCGCACGAGCTGATCGAGGCCGCCGCGATCGACGGGTCGAGCCGGTGGAGCACGTTCTGGCACGTCACGTGGCCGATGCTCGGCCCGGCCACGCTGCTGCTCGTCGTGTGGTCCACGATCAGCGCCTTGCAGTTGTTCGACGAGGTGTTCTTCGTCACGAAGGGAGGGCCGCTCGGCCGGACGTCGGTCGTCGTCTTCTACGTGTACCGGCTCGCCTTCGAACAGGGACTCGGAGCTCTGTCGCTCGCCGGGTACGCAGCAGCGATCGCGTACGTGCTGTTCCTGGTGATCCTCGTGCTTACACTCGCGCAATTCTGGCTCGGCCGTCGCGTCATCCACTACCAGTCATGAGTTCGACGATCGCTCCCGCTCGCGCACGCCCCGCACGGCTCGATCCGACCCTGCTCCCCGGCGAGACCGGGATGGTCGAGCGCCCGCGGCGCCGGTTCCTCCCGTTCGACCCGTGGCACCTGTTCCTGGCTCCGCTCGCCGTCGTGATGCTGCTGCCCCTCGTGTGGATGGTGGTCACTTCGCTGCTGACCGAGGCGCAGACCCACCACTTCCCGCCGGTGCTCTGGCCGGGGACGCCGCAGTTCGCCAACTACCTCGAGGCGATCCGTCGGTCGGCGTTCGGCACGTGGTTCTGGAACACGATGGTCGTGACCGCCGCGATCGTGATCAGCAACCTCGTTCTGTGCACGCTCGCCGCCTACGCGTTCGCGAGGGTCCGCTTCCTCGGACGCGGCTTCGTCTACTTCGTCCTGCTCGCCACACTCATGGTTCCGCTGCAGATCGTGCTGATCCCGACGTTCCTGATCGTGAAGGAGCTCGGCCTGATCGACACGCTCGGCGCGCTCATCGTGCCGAACCTCGCGAGCGTGTTCGGCATCTTCATGCTCACACAGTTCTTCCGGACGCTCCCGATCGAGCTCGAGGAGGCGGCCCGCATCGACGGCGCCTCCCGGCTGTCGATCCTGCTGCGCATCGTCGTCCCGCTCTCGCTGCCGGCGCTCGCCACGCTCGCCGTGATCCAGTTCATGTGGACCTGGAACGATTTCCTGTGGCCGCTGGTCACGATCCTGACGAACCAGGGCGCGTTCACGCTGCAGCTCGGGCTCGCGACCTTCCAGGGAGCGCACCAGACAACGTGGCACCTGCTGGCGGCCGCCAACATCATGTCGATGCTGCCGATGCTCGTGCTGTTCCTCGTGGCGCAGCGGTACTTCGTGCGGGGCATCGCCACCCAGGGGCTGAAGGGGTAACTGTGGCGCGGGTCGCCTTTGAGGGGGTCACCAAGGTGTACCCGGGCCCGGTCGTCGCTGTGGACGACCTCACGCTCGAGGTGGGTGACGGCGAGTTCCTGATCCTGGTCGGACCGTCGGGCTGCGGGAAGTCCACGGCGCTGCGGATGGTGGCCGGCCTCGAGCGGATCGGCGACGGCACGATCGCGATCGGCGACCGCGTCGTGAACGACGTGCCCCCGAAGGACCGCGACGTCGCGATGGTGTTCCAGAACTACGCGCTCTACCCGCACATGACGGTGGAGAAGAACCTCGGGTTCGGCCTGCGCCGACGGCGGACGCCCAGGGAGGAGGTGCGGCTGCGGGTCGACGAGGTCAGCCGGATGCTCGGACTGAACGACCTGTTGCGCCGTCGACCCGGTCAGCTCTCGGGCGGACAGCGCCAGCGCGTGGCGATGGGCCGCGCCCTCGTGCGCGAGCCGGAGGTGTTCCTCCTGGACGAGCCGCTGTCGAACCTGGACGCCAAGCTCCGGGTCCAGATGCGGTCCGAGCTGAAGCGGCTGCACGAGCGCGTCGGCGTCACGACGATCTACGTGACCCATGACCAGGTCGAGGCGATCACGCTCGGGGAGCGGATCGCCGTGCTGTCCGAGGGCGTCCTGCAGCAGGTCGGCCCGCCGCAGGACGTGTACGACCACCCGGCCAACGTGTTCGTCGCGGGCTTCATCGGCTCGCCGCCCATGAACCTGTTGAAAGGCACGGCCTCGCACGGGCGGGTCGCGGTGGGAGACGTCGAGCTCGAGGACGTGCGGGCGCCGGACGGCGAGGTCCTGGTGGGCATCCGGCCCGAGGGTCTGCGCCCGGTGGGGAAGGAGCATCTCGGACCGGTCTTCGAGGTGTCCGTCGACGTGGTCGAGCCGCTCGGCGACGAGGTCCTGGTGCACGGCTCGGTCGCGGCGCTCGACGGCGTCGTGACGAGCGGGGCCGAGGAGGGGATCCTGGTGGCCGACTCCGTTGACGGGCGGGCGAACGTGGTCGTCCGGCTGATGCCGGAGGAGCGCCCGAGCACCGGCTCGCGACTACGGGTGTCCGTCGCGCCGAACGCGGTCCGCCTGTTCGACCCGGCGAGCGGTCTGGCGATCCCATCCGGATGACCGGGGAACGGACGGCCATCGTGGCGCTCTCCGCCACCTGCTTCCTGCTCATTGGCGTGACGGCGTGGGCGCTCGCCACCCGTTCCACCGGTCCGTCCTCAACGATCGGGGGTCCCGTGTACTGGGTGGCGACCGGTGGCGACGATGCGGGGCCGGGGACGCGGGACGAGCCGTGGGCCACGCTCCAGCACGCGGCAGACACGGTGCGTCCGGGCGCCGCCGTATACGTGCGCGGAGGCGTGTACGAGCAGCTGCTGGAGGTCGCGGCCTCGGGGACGCCCGGACGACCGATCACGTTCGCGGCCGCTCCCGGCGAGCGGGTCGTGCTCGACGCCTCGACACTTCCTTCTCACCAGCTCCCGGTGCCACCGAAGGAGCGTATCGGGCCGAACCATGAACGAGCGCCACATGTCTCTGGGGAGCAGCCTGCTCGCTGCGGCCAGAAACGTTCGGTCGGAAGCCCGATAGACGGGTCACTTCACCTGACGCCGCAAGATGGCCAGCTGGTGGCGGAGGACGACGATCTCCAGGTCGGCTTCAGCCACCGTGCGCTTCCCGGTCCGTAGCAGGCCGAGGAGACGGCGCAAGAGCAGGTAGAGGAGGGGCTGGAACACGGCGGCGCATTGTCCAGATGGCCGCGTGGACGCCTTCACGCGCGCTGCGATCGAGTTTCTGGACCCTACGGGCATGATCGACGATTACAACCGATAAGCGGCGTGTCGCCAATATCTGTACCCCTCACCGTGACAACAACCGTTGGTCCGACGGATCCGAGCCGGTCGACGATTTGATCGACGATCTCGATCACAAGCGCCAGGTAGCGCTCGACAACCAGATCGAGCGTCTGAACATGCTGACGCCGGCCAGCCCGCACCTTCCCTTTCCTCATCGCTGCCAGGTAGCCGGAGAGCTGATAGGGCTTGGATGCCACTCGCGCAACCGTAACCGTCCTCGCTTCGTTGTCTCGACCCGCGGCGGGGCGGGGTCAGACGAAGGTCGTGACGACCTCGCCGTCCTTCCAGTGGAGCTCGAGTCGGACAACGTCGCCGAGGCTGCCGGTCTGAACCCTCTCGCCGTTCACCTCGAGGTTGACCGCGCCGGCGCTCCCGAGCTCCAGCTCCAGGATCCGGTCCGCGCGGAACACGACTCGGTCGCCGGCTTCCAGCGTCCTTCCCTGTTCGAGGGTCGCTCCGTCGGCGAGGGCAACCACCCAACACCGGTCCTGCAGCTGCAAGATCGCACGGATGCCTTCGATCCGCGGCGGAAGCGGCGGCCGTGTCACGGAGGATCTACCGGAAGACTCCTCCGCGGCGGCTGAGGCTGGTGGCGATATCCCCGGTCCTTGCTCGCGTCCGCTCTCCAGTCGCGCAACCGCTATCGATATCAAGGCGAGGAGCGAGGCGACCACCAGCGCGCCTGCGACCGCCCGTCGCCGCGGTGGGGGACCGGGAAGGGGCTCGATGATCGGATAGACCTTAACGGGATGGTCCTCATCGAACCGGCGGAGCATGCCCTCCGTCTCGAGCTCGAGGAACTCCGCATACGCGCGCAGGAAGGACCGGGCGTAGATCGGGGCGGGGAACTTCTCAAGCGAGGCGTTGGCCTCGAGCGCCTGCAGGTACCGCTCCCGAATCCGAGTTTCCTTCGCGGCGTCCGATATCGTGAGTTTTCGCGCTTCCCTCGCTTGCCGGAGCGTGGTGGCGACGCGCCTGGACGTCACGGCGGTCGAGCCCTGAATTGCCGGGAGATCCACCAGGTCGATGAGGTCGCCGGGTGACGCCGACGGTTCAGGGTCGTCGGACGCGAGAGCGACCTCGGCCGGTGATCGCTCGTTTGGCCAACGCAGACCGCACGACCAGCAGAGCCACTCGCCGAATTCGCCGCTTCCGCCCGCGGGAGCACTGCTGCTCCGGAGCTGCAGCACGGACTCCGAGGGACCGCCGGCCATCGCCGGCACAACCAGCGCCGATCCACAGCGTGGGCATTCGGGGCTCGTGTCCGGTCGATCCAGGTGGCGGGACGTCACTATGCCTTGCCCCGAGCTGCTCGGCGCGCGAGACACCGTTTAGCGGCCGTGCAGGAAGAAACGGGTGCACACACTACGCGGGTCTGCTTCCCTCGCATCCGAAACCCCGGCCATGGGGACGTTCGGATCAACCTTAGGCGCGTGCTGCGCTCGAAGTCAACGGCGGTCCTGTCGTGGCGTCGCTGATCGCGGCGGGGACGCCGCCTGTGCGGTGCATTATTCCGTCCACACTCGTGAGCAGGGCCATTTGGACCACGCTCAGAAGCAGGGCTCGGCCTGTCCGTGGAAGCTGGCCCTTCGAAGTTGAGCGGAAGCCGCTCAGGATTGGACCCGAGTCCTCGGTCGGAGCCGGCCGAGTCGGGCGACTCGTCACCCCGCAGGGGGACTTCCCCACCCCAGCAGTTGGCCGCAGGCTTCGAAAGAGACCAGGTCAGCGGCCGGATCTCAATAAGTGCACCCTTCAGGCAGATGGCGAGGTGTCGATGGACCCGGCGGGAGAACGCGTCGAGCACCACGGCGCAGTAGAGCTTGCCCTCCCTGGTGGAGTGCTCAGTGATGTCGGTGACCCACAGCTCATCCGGTCCGGTTCGGGCGAACGCTTGGATAGCGAGCCTTCGCCGCAGACCCGATGTAGAACCAGTCAGATTGGTGCCCAGGGTGCGGTCTCCGCGCCCGGCCAGCCCGCGTTCTCCGATCAGACGTCCGATCCCGTCCCCTGTTCGTAAGGGCCACAAGACTATTCCTCGCGTTCCAGCCCGGTGATAGAACTGCGGCATGCGGGTCGAGCCGAAGATCGGATCCGAGTTCGCCGGGCACCGGATCGAGGCGGTGATCGGCCGGGGCGGCGCGTCGGTCGTGTACCTGGCCGAACACCTCCGTTTGGGCCGGAAGGTCGCGCTGAAGGTCCTCGATCCCGAGATCGCGGAGGACGAGGCGTTCCGCGAGCGGTTCATCCGCGAGTCGCGGATCGCGGCCGGCCTGGACCACCCGAACATCATCACCGTCTACGACGCCGGCGAGGCCGAGGGGATCCTGTTCATCTCCATGCGGTTCGTCGACGGGGCCGATCTCGAGCGCGTGCTCCGGTCGGAGGGGGCCCTGGCCGCGGCTCGCACGATCTCGATCGTCTCGCAATGCGCCGCCGCGCTCGACGTCGCGCACGCCGAGGGGCTCGTGCACCGAGACGTGAAGCCCGCGAACATCCTGCTCGCGCCCGACGGCCGGGGCGGCGACCACGTCTACCTGGCCGACTTCGGCATCACGAAGCGCAAGCGCTCCGCAGCCGGTCCGACCCGCACCGGCCAGTTCGTCGGTACCGTGGACTACGTGGCGCCCGAGCAGATCCTGGGCGGGGACGTGGACGGCCGCGCCGACGTCTACGCGCTCGGGTGCGTGCTGTTCCGCTGCCTGACGGGAGCCGTGCCTTTCCCCAGGGACTCCGAGGTGGGGACGATCTACGGGCACCTCGAGGACGTGGCGCCGGCGCCCACCGCCCGCGCGAGCGGCCTGCCGGTCGCGATCAATCCGGTGATCGCGCGAGCACTGGCGAAACCACGAGACGAGCGGTTCGCCACCTGCGGCGAGCTCGCGAGCGCGGCCGCCGAGGCCTTCGGGGTTCGAGTCGGCGCTCCCATTCCTCGAGCGGTCGCGCAACCGGAAGGGTTGCGCGCAACGGGGGCTGTCGAGGGCGCTCGCCACCGCGGACGAAGAGGTCGTCGGATCGCGGTCGTCTTCGTGGCGTTCTCGATCATGTCGATCGCCGTGATCGTGACCGTCTCGCTCGTTGGGAGATCCGGCGGAGCGGACCACCCGCGCTCGACCGGGCCCCCTCCGCCGCGGGTCGTCAAGGCGACGTGGAAGGACCCCCCCTACGTCTCTTCCGTCTTCGGCGGCCAGGGCGATCAGGACATGGCGCGCGCTCTGAACCTCGACACGGATGGGATCGTCCTGTCGGTCGGTCACGACGATTCGGGTGGCGATCGGGACGCGGCGGTGTGGATGAGCCGCCAGCAGCTCGTGCGGTGGCGGAAGGTGCACGATCCGGCGCTTCATGCGGCCGGGGAACAGCTGATGTCCGGCGCGGCGCTCCTCGACGACAGGGTGGTCGCCGTCGGTTGGGAGCGGCTGTCGGGCGACACCGATGCAGCCGTGTGGACCTCCGACGGTGCCGGGGCGTCGTGGGGAAGGGTAAACGGCGCCTCGAGCGGGCTGCATCGGCTCGCAGATCAGCGGATGCATCGCGTGATCTCGACCAGCGAGGGACTCGTGGCGGTGGGCTCCGATTCGGGGCCGGGCGACCTGGATGCATCCGTGTGGACGTCCCCTGATGGGAGCCACTGGGATCCCACCGATCTACGGGCCGACGGAGATCAAGATGCCTTCGGAGTCACACAGTTCGGTCAGGAGCTCGTCGTTGTCGGCTACAGCACGAGCGACTCGGGAGACGAGGACGCGGCCGTGTGGGTTCGATCGGGCGACTCATGGAGTTCGCCCAATGATCCATCGCTCGTCGACGACGGCGATCAACGGATGATCTCGGTCATCCAGGTGGGCTCGAAGCTCGTGGCCGTCGGCACCACCGAGGTGGATGGCGACCGAGACGCGGCGGTGTGGATCTCCACGAACGGCCAGGACTGGGTCCGTGTCTCGGATCCGAGCTCGCTCGGAGGACCGGGGGAACAGCAGATGTTCGCGGTCACGCTGGTGCGGTCGACGATCGTCGCCGGAGGGGTCTCCGGGCCGCCGTCGGGGGGAACGGATGCCGCCGTCTGGTTGTCGACCGACGGCTCCCATTGGATCCGGGAGGATTCCCTGGACCCTCGGGCGTCCGTGTTCGGTGGGCCGAGCGAGCAGCAGATCAAGTCCATCGTCGCGTTCGAAGATTCGCTCGTCGCAGTGGGATCCGCGCTCCGGGAACGCGACAACGGCGCCGAGGTCTGGTACGCGCGGATCCCGCCCCGGTTCTGAGCGACTGCGATTCCCCCCGCCACGGCTCGACGAAACGGGAGGGGAGCCGACCGTCTCGCGGGCGCTCGGCCCCTCTCTCCGAGATCCTCACGGACATCCGGTCCCGGAGCAGGTTCGGTCCGCCGTAAGGTCCCGTTCGAGCGCTGCGATGCCCGGATCGTTGGACGGGTCGCGCTCGTGGAGCAGGTTCGTCAACTCCCATGGGTCGTTGGCGAGGTCGTAGTACTCGCGGAACGTGACGTTTCCGGCTCGGTCGTAGTACTCGATGTACTGGTAGTCGACGCCGCGCAAGGACGCCCAACCCGGTGAGTTCGAGCCGTTCCACGGCCAGTACTCCATGAGCAACCGGTCGCGGGCCCAGGTCCGGTCCAGCAACGACCGGCCGTCCATGGGAACATCCGCGTCCTGCGGGATGCCGGCCGCCGCGAGGATCGTCGGCGCGATGTCGATCGTGCCGACCAGACGATCGTCCCTGGTCCCGGGCGCGATGTGTCCCGGCCACCTGACGAGGAACGGGAGCTGCGTCCCGGGGGTGTAGGCGGAGCCCTTCGAGCGGAGTCCGTGCTCGCCCCACAGGAACCCGTTGTCCGACAGGAAGAACGCGATGGTGTTCTTCGCCTCTCCGGTCGAGCGAAGGGTTTCGGCGATCCTCGCCACGAGGTCGTCCACGGACATCAAGGTCCTGAGCTCACCCGCGCGCGCTCTGGCGACCGAGCGCAGGCTCACGTGCTCGGCCTGGACGAACGGTGGCTTGTCCGACCGATCCTCCTCGGTCATAGCTGGAGTGCCGTGGAGCCGTCCGACGGGCGTGTCCCGATACTCCCGTGCTACGACGGCCCGCAGGTGTGGGGCGTACGTCGCGAGTTCCAGGAACCACGGCTGAGCGTCGTCCGCCTCCGCGCCCTGGATGAATCGCGCTCCCTGGGCCGCGATGTAGTCGGTCGAATACCGCTCGATGGTCCTCAGGCTCCCGTTCACGTTCCACTCGCCGCCAGAGTAGCCGTTCGAGGCATGCGACGGGGACACGATCCTCCAGCGATCGAAGTAGGCCGGGTCGTCTCCGATCCGCCAGAAGTTGAAGAACTTGCCGAACAGAGCGGTCCGATACCCGGCGTCCTGAAGGTATCGCTCGATCGTCGTGTGCTGGTCGAACACCTCGCGGCCGGTGCCGGCATTGTTCTCGATCCCCGTGTTGTGCGCGTCTCGCCCGGTGAGGATCTCGGCACGAGACGGGCAGCACAACGGGGTGATGTCGAACGCACGCGTGAACGTCCGGCCGTCGTCGCCGAACCAACGCACCACGTGCGGCAGGACCTGCATCGTGCCGGTCGCGCGTTGGTCGTCGGTGAGGACGATGAGCACGTTCGGGGCCCGTGCGCTGCTCGCGCCGGCCGTCGTCGCCTCGACCGGTTCGGCCGGTGCGGCGAACGCGGCGCATGCGACGAGCACGACCGAGAGCGCCAAAGAGAGTGCGGCGCAACGGATGACGGCGATCCGGTTCCTGACCATCGGGGTCTCCCTTCCTCGTGGCCGCTGTTCGCGGCCTCCGAGGTGGACGTTAGGGAGGGCCCTAGGTGCGGAAATCCGAGGGGCTACGCGTGATACGAGGCAGCGCTACGGGGGAATGACCGAGCCGCCTCGGCGGAGGCTCGAGAAGCTCAGTCCGTCGAGTCGAAGAACAGCGCGAGCTCGGTCCGTGACCGGAGCTCGAGCTTGCGGTACGCGTTCGAGAGGTGACCCTCGACCGTGCGGACGCTCATGAAGAGCGCGCTCGCGATCTCGCGGTTCGTTCGTCCGGCGGCCGCCAGCCTCGCGACGCGGACCTCGGCCTGGGTCAGCCGGCCCTCAGGCCGGCGTCCGGCGATCCGTGCGATCTCCGCTCGCGCGCGCTCGGCCCAGAGCGGTGCCCCGAGCTCCTCGAACGTGGCGAGCGATCGTTCGAGCACGTCGCGCGCCGGGCGCTTCTGCTTGGCCCGGCGCCGGACGCTCCCGAGCGCGAGCAGCGTGCGGGCCAGCTCGAACGGCATCTCGAGCGTCTCGTGGAGCGGGACCGCGTCCTCGAGCGAGCCGAGACCGTCCGCCAGCGCTCCCGTCGCCGCGGCGACGAGCCCCCGGGAGCGGAGCGCCGCCGCGACGGCCCACGGCCGGGACAGCGCGCGACCGCGTTCCTCGAGCCAGTCCACGATCGCGCCCGCCTCGCCGTACCGGCCGAGCTCCACCAGGGCTTCGATCTGATCGGCGACGAACGGGAACATCGCGGGCTCGCCGATCCCGCTGCCTCGGAGGAGCTGCCATGCGGGAGCGAGGTGATCGATCGCGCCGGCTGCGTTCGACCCGGACACCTCGACGAACCCCAGCGCCGCCCTCGCGATGAGCGTAGCTGCGACGTCCCGGGGCCGGCCGGCAAGCGCCGCCTCCGCGTCCGCTCGAGCGGCGTCGACGCGGCCGCGGCACCCGAGGATCTGGGCGCGGACCGCGAGCCGGATCGGTGAGCTCCCCCCCAGCCCGATCGCGCGTTCGACGGTGGTCCACGCCTCCTCCCACCGGCCGGCCGCGAGCTCGAGCCGCGCGAGATCGGTCGAGAGCTCGGCCGCCGAGTCCTCATCGCCCCGCCCGTTCGCGAGTTCGAGCAACTCGGCGAGGATCGATCGAGCCTCGTCCGGCCGGCCCGAGAGCGCGAGCTCCTGCGCGAGCGTTCGGCTCGCGAGGTCGCTCACCGTCCCGCCTCCGGCCGGGTCCGCGAGCTCGACCGCGCGATCCAGGAGCGCTCGCTGTTCGTCGCGGCCGAGCAGCTGCCGCACGCGGGCCAACGTCGCGAGCGTGGGTCCGAGCGCATCGCGAGCCGCATCCCGCTCCGCCAGCTCGAGCGACCGCTCGGCGAGCTCCTCGGCCCGCTCGAGCTCACCGGCCGAGACGGCGGTGAGGGCGAGCCCGCGAAGGATCGACCCCCGGGCCGCGTCGCCGAGCCCCTCCTCGTCGAGCGCCCCCGCGAGGGTCGCCTCCGCGCGTTCGTCGCCGAGCAGGAACCGAGCGTGTCCGAGCCGTTGCAGCACGTCCGCGCGGTCGGGTCCTGGGGGCGTCGATGCGGCGAGCGGCTCCAACAGGTCAAGCGCGCGATCGTGGTCGCCGGCTCGCAGGTTGTAGTCGGCCGCGGCGAGGCGGAGGCGCCGGAGAACCACTTCGTCCTCCGGCGCCAGCCGCTCGGCGAGCCCGCAGAGCTCCGCGGCCGTCGCCGGTGCGCCCTTCACGTCCGCGGCGCGGGCCCCGTCCTCGAGCGCCTCGACCGCGGCCACGTCGGGACCGACCGCCGCGAGCGCAAGGTGCCGGGCCCGCTCCTCCGGGTCGGTGAGGACCGCGGCGACCTTCCGATGGACGTCGTGCCGATGCTCCCTCGACACGTCCGCGTAGATCGCGGACGCGAACATAGGATGCGTGAACACGATCTCGTCCTGGTCCGGCTCGATCAGGCCGGCCGCGGCGGCCTTGTCGAGCGCGGGTGCGACCGATGTCCGCCCCATCGCGGCCTCGAGTAGCGGGATCGTCGGATGGCGGCAGGACGCGGCGAACAGGAGCGCCTCGCGCGAGAGCAACGGCAGCCGAAGGAGGCGCTCTCGAACGAGATCCTCCCGCAGACTCCGCGGGATGGGGAGCGTCTGACCCGTCACACGCGGCTCGCCTCGCAGCTCCGCTCGGGCGATCTCGAGCGCGAAGAACGCGTTGCCGCCGGAGACCTCATGGAGCCGCCGCAGCGTCGCCGGCGGCAGGCGCTGGCCGAGGCGCTCGCGCACGAGACGGGCGAGCTCGTCGGGAGACATGGGGGGCAGCGACACGCGCGTCGCTCGGTCGTCCGCGAACGCCCGCCCCAGGCCGAACGGGAGCGGAGCGCCCGGCTCGGCTCGCCGGGCGAGCAAGAACCCGACCGGCTCTTGCCGGAGGCGCCGGGCCGCGAACTCGAGCACGCGACCACTCGCCGTGTCGAGCCATTGCAGATCGTCCACGGCGACGAGGACGGCGCGCTCGGCCGAGGCCGCCCGCAGGACGGACAGGCTCGCTGCCGAGATGGCACGCCAATCGGGCGGGGGCCCCGTCGGCTCCGTCCGAAGCAGCGCGACCTCGAGCGCGTTCCGCTGCGGGTCGGGGAGCTCGCCGATCACGTCGTCGAGACCCTCGAACAGGTCCGAGAGGCTGGAGAACGACAGGCTCCCCTCGGACTCCGCCGGCGCGGAGGTCAGGATCCGGCGGCCGCCGGATCCGGCGAGTGCGATACCGGTTTTCCAGAGCGTCGTCTTGCCGATGCCGGCGTCCCCGTCGATGACGAACGCGGCAGGACCCGAGACGTCCCGGACGAAGGACTCGAGCCGATGGAGTTCCTCGGCCCGCCCGATGATCCCGGACCCGACGGAGGATCCGTTCGACGGTTGCTCCTTTGGCATCTCGCTCGCCGCTATGCTTGTCCCGGCGGCGGCGCCCGGTCAACGCTCGGACGGCCTCCCCGGGCGTCGCCCACCGTCGGATAGGCTCGTCGAGTGAGAGCGCGATGTCCCTAAAGCGGACGGGAGCGGGGATCCTCGCGCTCGGGCTCCTCGTCCTGTTCGCGTCGACCCGTGGCGATCGCGACGCCTCCCAGAATCTCGGCGATCGCGGCCCGGCGAGCCCTTCGTCGAGCTCGGCCCCCACGATCGTGCTGGTCATCTCGGACGATCAGCGATGGGACACGCTCTGGGCGATGCCGACCGTCGAGTCCGAGCTCGTCGGCAAAGGCGTCGAGTTCACGAACGGCTTGGTCGTTAACCCGATCTGCTGCCCCACGCGAGCGTCGATCCTCACGGGTGCCTATTCGCACACGACCGGCGTGTACCGGGACCTCCCGCCGCACGGGGGGTTCGCCACGTTCACCGGTCGTCACGAGGATCGCTCGACGATCGCGAGGTGGCTGCACGCCGCCGGCTACCAGACGGCGATGATCGGCAAATACCTGAACGGCTACACGCAGCGACGAGTGTCCTATGTGCCACCCGGCTGGGACCGGTGGGTCGCGTTCACGAGCCAACGCGGGAACGGCGATTACGAGGACTACGCGCTCTCGATCGACGGGAGGTCGCGCTCGTACGGCAGCGCCGAGCGCGACTACTCGATCGACGTGCTGGCCGGAAAGGCCCTCGACTTCATCACGTCGGCCGACCCGGACCGGCCGCTGTTCCTCTACTTCTCTCCGAACGCGCCGCACGAGCCGGCGACGCCGCCCTCCCGGTACGCGACCGCCTTCTCCGATCTCGCGCCGTGGCGACCGCCCGCCTACGACGAGGCCGACGTCTCGGACAAGCCTGCGTACATCCGGGCGCTGCCGCAGCTCACCGCCGCCGAGCAGGCCGCTCTCGACGCGTTCCGCGTGGATCAGTACCGAACGCTCCTCGCGCTCGACGATGCGGTCGGCGCGATCATCGGGGGGCTCCGGGACACCGATCGGCTCTCGAACACTTTGTTCGTGTTCACGTCCGATAACGGCCTTTCGTGGGGCGAGCATCGGTGGACGCACAAATCGGTGCCGTACGAGGAGAGCATCCGCGTTCCGTTCGTCGTCCGGTACGACGCCACGATCCCGACCGCGCGCACTGACGCAGATCTCGTCGCAGACATCGATCTCGCGCCGACGTTCGCCGCGGCCGCCAGCATCTCTGCTCCCGGCGCCGAGGGACGGAACCTGCTGCCGCTCCTCGGCGGGTCGAGCGCGTCGTGGAGGTCCGGGCTCTTGGTCGAACATCTCGCGTCGCCGTCCAACGAGGTCCCGACGTATTGCGCGCTCCGATCGCGACGCTTCACGTACGTCGCGTACGTGACCGGCGAGCAGGAGCTCTACGACCTCCGAGCCGACCCTGGCGAGCTGCAGAACGTCGCGCCCGATCCCGCGTACGCGTCGGTCCTGGCGGCTCGACGGTCGAGGCTCGAGACGCTCTGCGATCCGCCGCCGCCGGGTGACACGTTCATTCCCTGATGCCTCGCCGCGCCCGGCTCGTCTTAGCGGTAGCGTTCCTCGAGGGACACGGGCCCCGGGAGACCTTGAGGATCTGCCGGACTTTGTCCGCCGGGATCCCCAACTGACTTCCGATCTCCTCCGGGAGCGGCTCGCGCCCCAGGCCCTGGGAGAGGTCCCGGTGGGCCCGGCCAAGCTGGTTGATGAGCTCTGACATGTTCACCGGGATGCGGATGGTCCGGGACTGCTCGGCGATGGCCCTGGTGATGGCCTGGCGGATCCTGTAGGGCAAAAACCTCGGATGGGGCCCCTGAGCAGGTCTTCTTAGAGTTCGCTCGACCTGCTCCGCCTCGGCGGCCACGTGGGGAATCCAGACGGTCCGGCGGGCGAGACACCTGTTTCGTGAACATTGTGGGGCGACACCGGAGCCCATGTCCCATCTCCGGATGGGTGGGGTGGAATGCATCGCCGCGTGATAGGCGACCGCAGGGCAATCGCATGGGTCAGCAATTTCCCGGCTGGGTGCGGTATCCCGAAACCCGGGGGGTCGCGAGGGCGTCCATGCCCGTCCGCGGGGTCCGGGCCGGGCTCAACCAGCCTCGAAGGAAACCCGCTGGTCACGCTGCCGATCGGAATAAATGCACCCTTCACCCCCTTTGGGGGTGGGCGAAACGCCGCCCCCTTCCCCGCGCAACTCGGGTCAAGGGTCGAGTCTTGGGCAGAGCCCGAACGCCGCCCCCAGCCGCAGCTTCAGACCGCTAGTCCTTACGGACTTGAGGCCTGTTGGATGAAGGCCTCCAAGGCGTCAAGCACGTGAAAGGCGTCGCCCTCTGCTAACCACTCGCCCCCCCAGTAAGGTGTGAGGCTGAATCGCCCGTTTCCAAGGGGCCAGATGACCGGCAGGCCGGCGTCTGGGGGCCGCTTCCGGGACACACCGAACCGATTCATGCTCGTATACGGAACCAGTCGGCGCAGCTCGGGGCGCTCCGCTGCAAGCCTGATCAGGTCAGGCAGTTCATCTTCATGCCAGACGTCATCGTGACGGTTGAACGACGCAGCAACGATCGTTTGCCACGACTCCTCAACCAAGGTTCCGCGCTCATAGCTCTCTGCGCGTTCGGTCAAGCGTACGTCGAACTCATGGGTAATATCTGTGGCTTTCCGACCGTCCTCAAGCCAACGGCGGATGATTCTCGCGGCTGTCGTGAGGTCCGGGGTGCCCGCAGCCGCCAACTCGAAATCGTTCTCCGATAGGCTGAGCTGGAACGAGCGCTCATCCCATGCCGTGCAGACCAAGCAGGCCCTCGTCTCCGCCTTGAAAATCGCAACGCCTACCAACTCACGCCCCTGAAAGATCACCTCAGCCGTCGTCAAGGGGGACCCCAGTTTGGCGAGCGTGCGAGTGAGAGCCGCTGAAAGGGTGCCCGCGGCGAGCACGTCTGGGTAGTTCGGCTCAAGCTCCGTACGATTCTCCTCGTCCACGCCTCGGATTATGCCTTGAGCAGACGGGCCCGACCCAGCGAGCCGAAATTGCAGGAGGAACGCCGCCCCCTCCGCGAGCAACACCCTGGCCTCGTCGTCGGGCTCCGAGTCTGCTTCGCACTCGTGGTCGGGAGGTGCCGAATGCCGCCCCCTGCCGCGGAACGGCTCGCGATCGGGGCTGGTCTGGGACCGGCCCAACGCCGCCTGCCACTCCGCTCGGGTTTGTGCGTGGGAGGGGCCGAACGCTGCCCCCTCTCCGAGCAACCCCTCGGTCTTGGCGCCGCAGCTTCGGATCCAGGGTTCAGTCTTGGGAGGGGCCGAACGCCGCCCCTTTCCGGGCAATCCCTCGGCTGGGGGGCGACCTGCGGATCTCGGTCTCAGTCTCAGGCGGGGCATGACAATCTTCTGGGTCCGGGACCTCAGCCGCATGCCAGGAGGGCCAAGCATGGAGGTTGGTGAGTTTGCGTGGTGCAACCAGATCACCTAACGGTAAGGAGGGGCGATAGGCCCGATCCCTCAAGTTCTATGTGGCTTCCCACCGATAGCATTTTGGCGTGGACGCACGACGCGAAATCGTCTCCGGACTGACGAACGACGAGGCTCGTAGGTGCTTGGATCGACTCGTCAGGGGGGTGTATCCGAGTGGAGTGCGGCACGAACTCTGCGTCATCCTCCTGAGGGTCGAGGAGGACTCGCTCGGGGGTGCCCGCGAGGTTCTATTAGAGAATCTGGAGGCCGATGTCGCACGTAGCGGGCTTCCCCCTCACGCCGCCGTTCCAGACCTACTCCTCGAGTGTTGGGCCGAGCTTGAGATGCTGACGTCCCTCCACGACTTCGCGCTTCGCCTCGAGCACGACGGCGGATCGTTGTGGCAGCGCGACCAGGAGATGGACGAACGAGTTCTGCCAGTCACAACGAAGGCCGACTCGGCGGCGAGGCTCCTCTTCCCAGGCTTCCACGAAAGGCAAAAGCGAGAGCGGGAGGAAGCCCGTCGACACGTTGAGGAAGCGAAGCGCGCATTGGACTTCCTGGCGACGTTGGCAGACCGAGAGGAGAATCTTCTCTTCCCAGACTTCCGCGCAAACCATCAGTGGGAGCGGGAGGAAGCCCGTCCAGAGGAAGGGAAGGGCGCATTGGACTTCCTCGTAAAACTGGGCCTGAACGTTTCGTCAACACCGGCCGAAACCAATGAGGACGAGTCGTTACGACAAGAGATCGGACCGATTCTTACCGAGGACGGTGTTCAGTTCGTACGGGACCTATCCCAAAGCCTCGCCGCAACGCTCGCTCCTGACGGGAAGGGCGATGCCGAAATGGTTCAGGCGGTCCGACAACGCGTCGTTGAATGGCAGCAGCAGGAGGAACCGGACGAGGAGGAGTTGAGGGCTATTCGAGCCCGGCGAGGGTTCTGAGATACAGCTCTGTGCTGCGGGGCGCGCTCAATCGGAGGGCTCAGGCTGCTGGACGAGACTTGCATCGCTCGTGGCGACGACTGTCGCAACATAGACCGTCGGGGGGCAGAATGTTCCATTGGGTTGCAACTTCCGCGGCTCAACGATGGCGGTGGAATCGAAGACCGGTTCGCCGGTCTGATCGGTAACATTCAATCCCACAATCAGCGGCTCTGAGCTTGTGAGCATAGGTTCACGCATCGACACCCCCCAGCGACTCACGTCAATCACCGAGTGCCCGTCTTGCGTGCGGAAGCTGACACCATTCCTCTCCCACCCCTCAATTGTTACCAAGGTGCACGAGCTCTCCACGCAGGCGTAAACGTCGAGCGGCGGCGCCGCATAGTCGCGAAGCGACATGAACCGAAAGGTGACCTCCGAAGAGCCCGGGCCCGACGCGGTGCAGGGGTAAATTGCGGTCGCCGCGACCATGAGCAGCATCACGAGGGCCACTAGAGCGACATACCAGAGTCTGCGGATCCAGCGGCGCTTCGGCTTGGGCCCGCCTTGCTTCACGTCCGAATCGGAGACCATCAGGGCCGGGCGCGCGGCCTGGGAAGGGTCAGGGAACATCCGTCATCGGCCCGAAGCCTCCTCATCGGTGTAATCGGAAGACGTCCCCTCGGATTGAGCGTGTGAGGATCCAAAACACGGTTCCGCTCTAATTGAGGCTGGTAGGTAGCATCCCCGCACCTTGGGATCCTTCGTCTACTTCGTCCTCGTTCGTCTCGTCCGAGGGCTCACCGGACGTGGGAGTGTGTCGCAGCTCCAGCTCGAGAACGCCGTCCTGCGCCACCAGGTGAAGGTGCTCAGACGTTCGGTCCACCGGCCGGAGCTTCGCGACCGGGATCGGGCGTTCCTCGCCGCGGCGAGCAGGACGCTCTCCCGGGACCGATGGGCTTCGTTCATGGTCAGGCCGCAAACTATCCTTCGCTGGCACCGAGAGCTCGTGCGTCGCAAGTGGACCTTCCGTGGTCGAGGCCCCGGCCGGCCGCCCCTCGATCCGGAGACGTCGGATCTGATCGTCCGTCTGGGCAGAGAGAACCCCAGATGGGGGTGCGTGAGGATCCAGGGCGAGCTCCGCAAGCTCGGGATCCGGGTCGGAGCGAGCACGATCCGGCGGATCCTTCGCCGTGCCGGCCTCGGTCCCGCACCATGCCGGACCGGCCCGACATGGAGTCAGTTCCTCCGAGCACAGGGGAGGGGAGTGCTGGCCTGCGACTTCTTTATGGTGGAGACCGTGTTCCTGAAGACGCTCTACGTCCTGTTCTTCATCGAGCTCTCCACCAGACGCGTCCACGTGGCCGGCACGACCAGTCGACCCGACTCAGCCTGGGTCAGCCAGCAGGCTCGGAACGTCTCGATCACCGGAGGCCTCGAGGACAAGCACATCCTGCTCCAGGATCGAGACTCGAAGTTCTCTGGACCGTTCCACGAGGTCTTCCGGACCGAAGGACTCACGGTGGTGAAGACACCCGTCCGCACACCACAGGCGAACGCCGGCGCGGAACGTTGGGTCGGGTCCGTTCGACGGGAGTGCCTCGACCATGTCCTCATTTTCGGCCGGCGCCACCTACAGCGCGTCCTAGGCGCGTACACCGACCACTACAACCTGGCCAGGCCACATCGGAGCCTCCAACTTCAGCCGCCAGAGCCGGGATCGGGCCTTGAGACGATGCCCAGGACGAAGGTCCGACGCCGCGATGTTCTGGGCGGACTCATCCACGAGTACCACCGGAGCGCAGCATGACTCCGTGCCGACGTTTTGGAGCCCGACAAGGTCTCAGCTCGGCGCGCCGGATGAGGACCAGGTTGGTTCCTGGCAGTGCTCACTTCGCGCCGAACCAGCAATCCAAGGCCCACGATCGTGTCGCCTCGATCGGACCGAACCCTTACTACCGAGCGAAGCCAGAACCCTGATTGGGCGGCGGTGGCGGGAGTGGGCCAACGTTGCCTAAAGGCATGGCTGGCACGCCAGGAGCAGACCCGTACTCGTTCGGGCCCGCATTGCCGGGGAGGGCGAGTAGGACCATGAGGATGATTCCCCCGACGTAGGGGATCAGCACGATGAGGTACCACCATCCTGGCCGACCCGTGTCGTGGAGTCTTCGAACTGCGACAGACAGGAAAGGGAGGAACACACCGAGGAAGACAAGCAGAAGGAGTGCATTAGTCCGCAGCGCCGCGCCGATCATGCCGCCAGCGAAGTAGACAAGGACGGCGAAGAGAAGGAACCACCAATACTCAGCACGCGAAGCTCTACCTTTGAAGTCCACATACTTCCTGAGGCACGTCGTAACCGACTCGCCGAACGACATCACCCTTCCTCCTCGTCGGTAAGGACACGGCCGTGAGCCCCGAACATGGCGACCGGGTTCCTTTCGGACAGGTATCGGTCAGGTGAACGTTCACCTATAGCAGTCGGGCATTGTTGGTCCCGGTGCCTCAGACGGGACCTGTCCGGCTTGAGCAATCGGCGACACTGCCAAGGAATTTCCTCCGTCCTGCACGACGGGGTTCCCCCTTGGGTGCTCGCAACCGTCGAGCGCGCTCGTGCCGAGGCGGACGCCGTTCTGGTCTCGCCGCACTGGGTCCCAACATGTCTCCGGAGCCGGTGGGTCACGTCCGGGTCGCCGCCGACGAGCTGGCCGCGGCCGGCGCCACGATCGTGGCCGGCCATTCCTCACACGTGTTCCAGGGCATCTGCGGGCGCATCCTGTTCGATGTCGGAGACTTCCTCGACGATTACGCGGTCGATCCCGTATTGCGCAACGACCTCGGTCTCCTGTTCCTGATCACCCTGGACGAGGAAGGGCCGCTCCGGCTGCAGGCGGTGCCCCTCGCCCTCGATCACTGCTTCACTCGGCTCGCGACCGAGGACGATGCGGCGTGGATCCGTCGGCGATTCCACTCGGCGTGCCGCATGCTGAACTTCTACATCAACCGAGCGGGTAAGGACCTCGACCCGGGCCAACGGAAGGTCCTCAACCAGGCGAAAGACGAGCTTCGATCCCTCTTCAAGGAGAGCGCCTGAGGGATTGGGGCACCGGTCCTCACGGCAGAGCGACGCGGGCGCGCCTCCTCCGTTGACAGAGAACGTTGTCTCCGTCGAGCATCGCCCCATGCGCGACGGCCGGGTTCCCCTGGGATGGCGCATCGCCGGAGCCACCGAACTCCTCTTGGCGGTTGTGACCCTCATCGTCTCCGTGTCAGGGACCGACACCAGGGCGATCCCTGGGGTGGGGATCGTGATCGGGCTGGTGTTCGCAGCATTCGCTGGGGGCTCTTCTTCGGCCGTGTGTGGGCGTATTGGCCAGACGCGCGGCATGATCGATTCGGATTTTGGAGCCCGACACGTGGCCAAGGTCGACGGCAGAAGGGAGAAGTCCGATGATAGGCAGGCTCACGTATCGAAGGACGGATCGGACCCGCTAGACCGCGCGCCTGCTTTGGACCGCGGCCGCGACGATGCTGTGGATCGCCGGGATCGGTTTGGCGACCGGCCCAGGCACATCAACTGGACCGGGTGACTCCCCACCGAGCGGGCCCGGTCGTCCGGGGCGAGACAAGGATGGGCGACCTCCGTGCGTGGTTCGGCGCTCGACGCACCGGAGGACCGTCCGGGTCGGCTGCGAGCGGGTGATCAGTGCCGGCTGGGATGGCAAGTTGAGGGTCCACGCCACCCGGGAGAGACCGGCAGAGGGGGGCGCCCGCCAGTGAGGACGTCATCGAGGTCGAGATGGCAGGGACACGCAGCTAAGACGGAGGGATCCAACGATGCCATCCACCGATGTGAGACGGGATCGGGAGCGTGAGCTCCCCAGGCCGGGCCCGATCGGCCTGGCGATCCGCGTGATCCTGGGCGCCACCATCATCTACTTCTTCGTCGCCCTGCTTACCAAGTGGAGCGTGCTCCAGGAGCACGACCCCGTCGAGGCCGACTGGTACTACACGCTCTTCACCTTGTGGTGGCTCCCGCACGTGCTCACCTACATGTTCCGGCGGCGATGGGGCCCATGGCCGACCGTCGTCTTCGTGGCTGGCGGAGCGGCACTGGGGCTAGCCGGCTACCTGGTGTCGGACGAGTTCTGGAACCCGGTTCTGGCGGGGTGGGCCTACGCCGGCGATCTCCTGGTATGGACCGCGCTGGCCGTGTCCTTCCCCGTGGCCGTCGCGACCCGGAGCCCCGGCTGCGAGCTGGGTGCCATCCCCTGGCTCTTCGCCAGGAGGCGCGGCGAAGCCTCTGCATCGCTGCGGCCGGGGTGTGCCGTCGGCCTCGACCGCCTCGATCGGTGGGAGGCCAGACGGAGGAGGCGATAGCGGAACATGACTAGGCCTCGCGTGAGCCGGTGAGCCGACCCGACGCGACCCGCGGGCCCGCCGTGGTGTCCTCGGCGAACCGCCGGTACTGCAACGGTCGCCTCCGACGAACGGGGGCCGTCTACCTCACCGGATCGCACATCTGGAACAACCCACGATGGGATGGGTCCCGGGCCCGACATGGTCGGAAGTGGCGGAGGAGCTGAACTTCGGCGAGTACCTCGACTCCCTGGACGAGCGCGGCAGGTCCAAGGAGGATTGGATGATCCCGCTTCTAACAAGGAACGAATCCCAGGTCAACGGCACGATCTGAATAAGTGCATCCCACCGACGGGGGCTCAAGGCCTCGGAGCCCCGCGAGGTCAGCCTGGAGGGATTCTCCGATCATGTCCGTCTGGCAGCGTCGACTGGCGCCAGGCGCCGGACGGAGCTACCTGGTGGGTGATCAGCGCCAGGAAGGAAGACACGCGAGCGCGCCCGCTGAGCGCGCTGATCGAGAGCCGGCCAGGGTGAGCGGGTCCCCCTTGGCCGGTCCGCGCGCGGGGGCTAGCTCACCGAAAACTCGATCTCTGTGAGCGTCTGGTTTCCGCTCGCCTCGATCGCCTGGACCTCGAGCTTGTACGTGGTGCCCGACTGCAGGAATTCCGAGGGAATGGTCACGCTGGTCACCGAGGCCGGGAGGTCGGCGCTGAACACCCGCAGGGGGTCCTCCCGCTCCACGATGGCCCGGTAGCCGACCACATTGATTCCCGTCGGTTCCGCAACCGGGTTCCATCGGGCGACAAGGCTGCCGGGGGCCGCCGTCGAGCCGTCCGCGGGAGAGGTGATCTGGGGTCCGTCGGGGATGTCGTGGCTCAGCCGCGCCCGGCCCACCAGCCTCTTGCCCTCGACGGTCGTCCCAACGAAGGAGTACCGCCCCTCCGGGAACAGCCGCTTGAACTTCCTGAGGGGGAACTCATCGAAGGATGGCTCGCTGCTTTCGGAGAACAGTTCGGTCAAGCCGTAGTTCCTCAGACGCGTCCTGGTGTTGATGGCCAGGATCCTCCGTCCGTCCGGGGCGGAGATCGTCATCGAGCTCCAGGGCTCCCCGTCCAGGAAGACCTGAAGCCCCGCGTCACCGTCCGTGGCGTTGACCTCGACGATCATCGTCGCCTTCTCGAGGCGGACCGGCGTGGACACGGCCCGGAGTGAACTCGGACTCGAGTTCGCCGGCGCGATCCCGAAGGCCAGAGAAAGCACGGTGAGCAGGGCAATGATGGTCCTGCGTTCCATCGCCATCTCCTTCCATCTCGTGGGCCCGAGCATGCGCCAGCGGCCATGAGAGGTGGATGAGAACGTCGGATACGCGGGACGCGGCACAGTCCGCCCAAGATGGAACCCGACGCGGACGCCGTCCGTCTTCCGGGGGTCACACGTTCGATCCTCGGATGGTCGCGGGGCGCTGTAGGTTCCTCACCCCTTGATTGAGGACCGCCTACGGCAATTGCAGGTTGTGGCCTGCGACAACGAGGTGTAGGAGGAAGGCGCCGAAGCACGACAGGCGAGGAGGCGGTGCAACTGTGAAGGCGTCACGCCGTTGGATTTGGTTCGCGTTCACCATCGTGGCCGTCCTGTTGCCGCCTGCGGTGCCGGCAGGAGCAGCGACGGCTGACCTCTCGGTCTCGAAGGTCGACTCGCCCGATCCCGTGGTCGCCGGGTCGAACATCACGTACACGATCAATGTCACCAATGCCGGGCCAGGTGCCGCGTCGAGTGTCTCCCTTTCGGACACGACGCCGGTGGGCACCACGTTCGTCTCGGTGACGCCTGGCGCCGGATGGACGTGCCCGCCGCTACCAGTAGGGGGAACGGGCACGCTCGTCTGCACCAACCCCTCGGTCCCCGTCGGGACGAGCACGATCACCTTGGTCCTGAACGTGGCCGCCGCCACCCCGAACGGCACGATCATCACCAACACGGCGAGCGTGACCTCTCCGGATGACGCGGTCACCGCCAACAACTCGGCAACCGCCGCGACCACCGTGAGCTCGGGGGCGAACCTCCTGGTCCTGAAGTCCGACTCCCCGGACCCGGTGGCGGTGGGAGGCAACATCACCTACGCCCTCACCGTTCGAAACGACGGACCGCTGGCCGCGACGTCGGTCACCCTGAGCGACGTGATCCCGGCCAACACGACCTTCGTCTCGGTCACGGCGGCGGCGGGGTGGAGCTGTCCGCCGCTACCCGTTGGAGGAACGGGAACCCAGACCTGCACCATCGCGACGCTGGCGGCATTGAGCTCGGCATCGTTCACGCTGGTCGTGAAGGTCAACCCGGGAACGGCGAGTGGAACCGTGATCACGAACACGGCAACGGTATCCTCGGCTACGACGGATCCCAACTCCGCCAACAACACGGCGACCACGACCACGGTGGTGGGAACCGCGGCCGAGCTCTGCGCCAAGGCTGGGGCGATCAGGGGAACCAACCAGTCCGAGACCCTGAACGGCACGTCCGGCGATGACATCATCTGCGGAGGCAACGGACGCGACACGATCAACGGCCGGGCGGGGAACGACGTGATCTTCGGCCAGAACGGCAAGGACGTGCTGAACGGCGACGAGGGCAACGACTCGATCATGGGTGGCAACGGCAAGGACCGGATCACCGGTGGTTCGGGCATCGACGCCTTGCGAGGGGGAAATGCCCCCGACGTCCTCAACGCACAGGACGGTGCCCCCGGCGACTCGATCGTCGGCGGTCTCGGCCAGGACACATGCCGGACCGACACGGGAGACATCACCGAGGGGTGCCCGTGACTCTAGCTTGCCTACCGAAGTAGAGAGAGCGATCTGACCGTCGGGTAACAGGGTGCTGGCGGGCCGGGGTCGCCGTGCGACCTCGATGGCGCCCAGGCTGACGGGGTAGGACGCGTTCGTCACTGGCGTCGCCGGATTCATCCGGCACGGACTGGTGGACCGATCCCCCCTCGATTTCCCGAGGATGACCTGTCGGGAGGGGCGTGGCCAGCATTCGGCCTACCGACCGGGATGAGTTTCGCTGCGCCTCCTGGTCAACAGGGAAGCCGAACAGGGAGGATGGCATGACCCCAACCGCGAGACAAGGAGGAAGTGGACCAGCCTAGGAGCGGCCTCCAGCCGAAATGGCCCCCCTTGTGGCTGCCTCAAAGACAAGAACGGGATACGATGGCAGTTCGCCCCCGACATCTCTGGGTCAGGTTGCCGAAGGATGGGAAACCAAGCGGAGCGGTCACGGCGGCTATGTTGCAATGAGGAAGACGAACATCGAGACGCCGGGCAGTTGTTCAAGCAGGGATAGTCGTCGAGCTGGAAGGGGTTCATCATGGCGGAGCTCATCTTCAACAGCGTGATGATCGGATCCGAGCACCCGGAGACGTTGGGCGAGTTCTACGCTGGCGTCTTCGATCGGCCGGCCGACATGAAGGAAGGTGGCTGGTACGGCTGGCAGTTCGGGAATGCGTGGCTGTCGATCGGCGAACACTCCGAGGTGAAGGGGAAGGCCGCGGAGCCGCAGCGCGTGATCCTGAATCTCGAGACGAAAGAGGTTCAGGCCGAGTTCGACCGCATCAAGACCGCGGGTGCGGCGGTGGTCAAGGAGCCGTACGAGCTGCAGGGGGCGTGGATCGCTACGTTCGCGGATCCGGACGGGAACTACTTCCAGCTGATGTCGCCGTGGGAAGGAGCGACCGCTTCCTGACGACACCAGTCGCCGGATCCAGTGTGGGGCTCCAAAACTCGGTTCCGCTCTGATTGACGCTGGCAGGTAGCATCCTCGCGCCTTGCGATCCTTCGCCTACTTCGTGCTCGTTCGTTTGCTCGGAGTGTTCACCGGACGTGGGAGCGTGTCGCAGCTCCAGCTCGAGAACGGCCGTCCTCCGCCCGTTGGGTAAACAAACCCGATCGTCTTCTGACGGGTGAAGGGATGCTCCCATTGTTCGTCAACCTGAGGGGTACAGAAACTGCGACACGGGTGTGAGCAGCGTCGTCGGTAGCATCGCCGACTCGCCCGCTTCTCGAGGAGGCTGAGGGGGGCATAAACTCCGACATGAACGCTGAGCTGCGCTTTTGCGCGCGACCGGTCCCGGGCCTCCCCTCCGAGAACTCTGTTTGGCGGCCATCGACTGGAGAGAATGACGCCTATGTCTTTTCCTCGCGGGAGGGCTATCAACCCGAGCTACGGAATCGCCTGGTCAGGCCCGAATCGGAGTTTTCTGCGTCCTAGAGGCAGAGGCACCCGGAGCGGTAACCGATTCCATATCAGGCACGCCTGTAGGGCACAAAAGCCTCGGATCGGGCCCGTTACCAGGTCTTTCTTCGAGTTGGGTCGACCAGGTGCGCCTCGGCGGCCACGATGGGGAACAGGACTGTCCACCCGGGCGAGACACCTGTTTCATGAACATTGTTAGGCCACACCGGACCCCATGGCCCCGCTCTCCCCATCAATCCTTGAAGGGGAAACCCACTGGTGAGACCAGGCGACCGGAATAGATGCACCCTTCAGGCCGACAATCACCTACGTCCGCAGCGGCAGGGGCCGTGCTACTGCGCGTTCGTGATCGACGCCTACTCCCGAATGATCGTGGGGTGGCCGCTCACCTGCGGGCCGAGCTCGCACTCGAGTCCCTGGAGATGGGGATCTGGTACCGAGACGAGCGCCTGGACGGGCTGATCCAGCACAGCGACCAGAGGAGGGCAATACCTGTCCATCCGCTACACCGAGCGCCTTGGTGACGTCGGCGCCGTCACCTCGGTCTCGAGACGACAGCTGCGACAAACGCACTCGCCGAGTCTGAGATCGGGCTCTACAAGGCCGAGCTGATCGAGCGGACCAAGCCCTGGAAGACGATCGAGCAGGTGGAACTTCAGACGTTCGAGTGGATCTCCTGGTTCAACCACCGGCGGCTGCACTCGGCGATCGGGGACGTCCCTCCGGTCGAGTTCGAGGTCGCCCCCTGCCATCAGCGCCAGGTGTAGCTGGGGGGTGCAAACCCAAGCCTCAGAGTATCCATGAAACCCGGGGCGATCACTGAGGAGTCTCACCACGGAGCTTGGGGGCAGCCCGAGAAGAACAATGACGGAAGCTCCCGGCTTGGACCAGGCGGTAGTGGGTCAGTTTGACCAACCCGGCCCATAACCGCCCGAGTCGTCCGTGATACGGTGGGTTTGTGCCTAAGCGGTCAAGAAAGCCCAGGGACCTGAACGCCATGGCTCGGGCCATCGTGGACGAGGCCACGGGCGAGGCTCCCCAAGAGCCTGAATCGGGCAAGGATCCAGCGGCCGTAGACCTGGGCCGCCGGGGTGGGCTCAAGGGCGGGCCTGCCAGAGCGAAGAAGCTCTCGGCCAAGAAGCGGTCGGAGATCGCCAAACGTGCTGCTCAGGCCCGGTGGGGCAAGAAGTCCAGGATGAATCGCCAATGACAGCCCCGTAATTCCTTGGGGCCCGAGTCAAGGGTTCCCCTTGGTCGTTTGCCGACAGCCAAGGTTTCCCCTAGAATCGGGCCATGAGCGGGAACATGGCGAAGACGCTCAGTGAGGCCCTCGGGGACTGCGAGGCCGCCCTCGCTCGGGCCGTTCATCAGCGTGATGAGCTAGACCGGACGATCCAGCAGCTGGAGTCGGAGAAGCGGGGACTCAAGCTCGCCCTAGAAAGGCATCAGCGGATTGCGGGCGACTCGGTCACCCTCACCTTCAACACGAAAACCACGATGAACGGCTGGAAGCGTATGAGCCGGCCAGACGCCGTGGTCAGCCTGCTGCGTGAGATCCATAAGCCAGCCTCGGCGCACGAAATTGCTGAACGGCTCGCCGAACATGGGCGGTCTGATCCGCCCAAGTTTGTGAGTGCTGCCCTGAGCACGCTCAAGGCTCGGGGGGCCGTCACAAACCCGATCAGGGGAAAATGGTCCCTCGCGGGTGCTGAGGCCCTGCAGAGTGCCGACGATAGTAGGTCGTCGGCGGGAGAACCCTCGGAGTCCCGGGGCGCCTGACAAGGGGTCAGGATAGGGGCTTCGAGGACGGGGTGGAGGCGGGAAGAGCCCATTCCCGCCAAAGCCCCGTTTCACCTGCAGTGTATCGAAAGCATCCGGCATTTTTCGCAGAGTCTCTCCCTTTCTTCTACTTGACACTTATGCTTGACCGCTCTAGGATAGGGATATGAACAGGCTGAGCACCCAGAAGCGGTCCCAGATCGTCGGCTGCCTGGTCGAGGGCATGAGCATTAGGGCCACCTGCCGAGTGACCGGGGCAGCCAAGAACACGGTTACGAAGCTCCTGGTGGACCTGGGAACTACTTGCTCCGACTTCATGCACGAGGCCCTCCGGGAGCTTCCCTGCCGCCGGGTCGAGTGCGATGAAATCTGGTCGTTCTGTCACGCCAAGGCCAAGAATGTTCCGCCGGAGCATGAGGGCGAATGGGGCTACGGTGACGTTTGGACCTGGACGGCCATCGACGCCGACACCAAGCTGGTTCCCACCTTCCTGATCGGACGGCGGGATACAGCCGACGCCTACCGGTTCATGACCGACCTTGCTGGACGGCTCAAGCATCGGGTCCAACTAACCACGGACGGGCACCAGCCCTATCTCGTGGCTGTCGAGGGGGCTTTCGGGTCGGAGATCGACTACGCCATGCTCCAGAAGATCTACGGGACCGCCCCCGAGGCCGACACGCGATACAGCCCCGCCGTCTGTCTCGGGGTTGACGTTCGGGTGATTCAGGGCGACCCGGACCCCGCTCTGATCTCCACCAGCTACGTGGAGCGCCAGAACCTGACCATGCGGATGGGGATGCGCCGGTTCACCCGGCTGACCAACGCGTTCTCGAAGAAGGTCGAGAACCTGGCGGCCGCCGTGGCGCTTCATTTCATGCACTACAACTTCGCCCGACCCCACAAGAGCTTGGCAAATCCCTACCCTCGGACTCCGGCCATGGCTGCGGGGGTGGCGGACCACCTCTGGACCCTGGAAGAGCTCGCTGACCTGCTGAAATAGCCACTCGGGGGACGCTTGAAGAGGCCAGAGAAAATGCCCTTGCCGTATGCAGCAGCCCCGTGCCACAATATGTGTCGTCTAGGAGTTGTTTAGTGAGGAAGGGGCCCCCGGATTCCGGGGGCCCCTTCCTTTACGTAGGTTCCTAGACCGCCTAGCGGATGGAACGCGGTAGGAATGGGATTCGAACCCATGAAGCAACACGGTCTAGGAGTCGCTTAGCGGTTTGACAAACCACCCCGTTAGGCCACTCCGGCACCCTACCGTCAAGCATTGTACTCGCCGACCCCGCAGGCTTGCACCCGCCGAAAGGCGAGGTTTTTGTCAACCCCAAACTGACCCACTACCGACCAGGCGAGGAGATTGACTCGAGAGCCCGGAAGTCGTTCCATGGCGCAACTACGGCGGCGAGCTCAGGGTAGCCCGGACGAAGTGGAAGGTGTAGCGAAGGGAGGGGGCTCCATGGCGGTCTTGGTTGTTCGGCAGTTGACGATACCGAGCGAAGGTTCCTCTTGGTGCTGGCTGCCATCTCATTGATCGCGTCGGTGGTGGCTGGAATCTGGCTCGCCGTTGCGTTGGGCGCTCAAGAAAGCAGACTATCGGCGGACTACTGGAAGTACGTCTTGACAGCGTTGGGTTTGTCCACCTTAGCCCTCGCCGGTATCACGGTTCAGCTCCCCAGATACTCGGGCGGCACAAAGTGGTCGAGGGTCGCGATTGTTGCGGTGACCGTTGCCTTTGTTCTCATCCTCCTCGTGGTTGCGGTGTCCCTTCGCGAGCTCGCCATTCCAGAGGGCGAGACGTCACCGACAGGTTTCGGCTCGATCCTCGTTGCGTCGCTCGGTGTGACGTTGACGCTTGCAGGCGTGGTCGTCAGCGGAGCCGCCACAATACTTGACAAGATTGACGTCACTGCGTGATCCGCTTCGGACGCGCGACGGGCGTTCGCCAGGCCGGGGAGGCGGTTGTTCTGGCTGGAGGGAACGAATCGGCCCTTCGCCGTGACCGGTCGCGCGCTGGTGGCGGCCGGATCCCTCCTGAGGGCCACTCTCTATCTTGGCGGCTATGCCGTGTCGCTACACCAACGAATTCACCAACGAGATGGAGTTGACTCCAGCGATCTGCTGAGACGGATGAGACAGAAGCGCCAAGAACGTGCAGCTCAGGGCCACTGGTGAGACCGGCGGAGACGCATGAGACATCCGCCATGCAATTGCCAAGGTGGGGGTCGCGGGTTCGAATCCCGTCGTCCGCTCCAGAGAACGGCCCACTGACCAGCAAGAACGCAGCGGCCCCCCGGTCCGGGGGCCTCTTTCAGAGCTGGTCTCACCAACGAAAGCAACGAACGTCCCGCGACTGAGCCTCTACGGCGCTGCCCAAGCTCTCGACCCGGTGCGACTTGGTCGCCGGTCTCCTGAGGCGTTCGATGACGCGCCTCGCCGAAGCGCTGCGTCCTCAGCCGGCGATCCCGAAGGTCGCGCGGCCGGCCGGTCGATAGGTTTGGATCGTCACGCCGGACGGCGTCGACCCCGACGCAACCATTCCGAACCAGTTCCCGGGCGAGGCCGACCGATGAGTCATGCCGGCACCCAGGGTCGTAGTGAGCAACCGGAAGACTTGGAGGTGCGCGGTGCAGGTTGAGAACGAGATCGCCGTCCCACCCAGGGCGGGACGCAAAGAGTGGATAGGGCTCGCCGTGATCGCGCTGGCATGCGTGCTTTACGTGATGGACCTGACCGTCCTGCACTTGGCGGTGCCCGCCATCAGCGAGGACCTCCAGCCCAGCAGTGCCCAGCTCTTGTGGATCATCGACATCTACGGGTTCCTGGTGGCCGGGTCCCTGATCACCATGGGCACGCTGGGGGACAGGATCGGCCGGCGCCGCCTGCTCATGATCGGTGCCGGGGCCTTCGGGGTCGCATCCGTGCTGGCGGCCCTCTCGACCAGCGCCGAGATGCTCATCGCTACGCGGGCCCTGCTGGGGCTCGCCGGGGCGACTCTTGCGCCGTCCACGCTCTCCCTGATCCGGAACATGTTTCTCGACCCCCGCCAGCGCACGGTGGCCATCAGCATCTGGATAACCAGCTTCTCGGTTGGAGGAGCGATCGGCCCGTTGCTGGGCGGCCTGGTTCTGGAGTTCTTCTGGTGGGGCGCGGTGTTCCTGCTGGCCGTGCCGGTGATGGTGGCGCTGCTGGCGCTCGGACCGAGGTTTCTTCCCGAATACCGCGACCCGGAGGCTGGCCGTCTCGATCTCACCAGCGCGGCTCTGTCACTGGCGGCCGTCCTGGCGGTGATCTTCGGTCTCAAGCAGACCGCCCAGGAAGGCCTGTCCTGGCCGCCGGCGCTGTTCATCGTGGCCGGCCTGGTGTTCGGCGGCGTGTTCATGCGCCGCCAGCTCAAGCTGGCCAATCCCTTCATCGACCTCCGGCTGTTCCTGTCGCCGGCCTTCACCGCCTCGCTGGTGACGTACGGCCTCGGCATCTTCGTCGTGTTCGGGGGCTTCCTCTTCCTCCCGCAATACCTGCAACTGGTGCTCGGGCTGTCGCCGCTCGAAGCAGGCCTGTGGACGCTGCCGTGGGCCCTGGGGTTCGTCCTGGGATCCAATCTGACCCCGGTCATCGCCCGCCGGGTCCGTCCGGCGTTCTTGATGGCGGGTGGTCTGGTGTTGGCCTCCTTCGGCTTGCTGGTGTTCACTCAGATCGACGCGGCCGCCGGATTCATCGAGGTCGTGACCGGCTCAGTTCTGTTCTCGCTGGGCACCGCTCCCCTGTTCACCCTGACGAACGACCTGATCATCGGGTCCGTCCCGCCCGAGCGGGCCGGGGCGGCAGCTGGCATGTCGGAGACGTCCGCCGAGTTCGGCGGGGCGCTCGGGATCGCCATTTTCGGCAGCATCGGAGTTGCGATCTATCGCGCCGGGATCGGCGAGGGGATCCCGCCCGGTGTCTCTCCCGAGGCGGCTGCGATCGCACGGGACACGCTCGGAGGCGCCATCGAGGTGGCCGGGCGACTTCCGGGTCAGGTCGGTCCAGCGCTCGTCGATGCCGCTCGCGAGGCCTTCATCGCAGGACTCCACGTTGCCGCCGCCGTCAGTGTGGTCGGAACGATGGCCCTCGCCACATTCGTCGTGCTCA
>JBIOXZ010000204.1:0-7475 GCA_044869895.1 Actinomycetota bacterium
CCGTCGAGCGTCGTTACCAATACACCTCGGAGGGTCGGATCTCGACGGCGCCACCATAGCGGGCTGCCGGGACGCGGGCGGCCACCTCGATCGCCGCATCGAGGTCGTCGGCCTCCAGGACGAACAAGCCGCCCACGGCCTCCTTCATGCCGACGTATGGGCCGTCGGTCGTCAGGGTCTTACCGCCCTCCACGCGGACGCTTGTGGCGTTCTCGGGTAGCCCCATCGGCAGCCCGGGGGTGACACCCGGCATCTCGTTGATCCCTTGGTACTCGGCGTAGACCTGCTTCTGCTCCTCCTCGGGAAGTGCGGCCTGTCGCTCGAGCGCGTCGCCCTGGTAGATCAGCATGACGTACTTCATCGAACCCTCCTTCCAGGGATGGTCGCGTAAAAGACGAACGGCGAACCGCGAAATCGACCGCTTCGACACGGGAATCTCGCAGCCCGTGGGCGGGCCGTAGCGAGTTCGTTCCCTCGTCCGCGGGCGGTCGTGACGTCCGGTGTCGTGATGGCATCGGTCGATGGCGCGTGACGGCGGCAGAAGCTTTCGGGTGCGGTTCCGTGATGCACCCAACTGGACAGTACTCGAAAAGATACCCGGAGGTAGAAGGGCATGTGAGCCACATCTACGACGGGCACAGCACGTGTCCGGCTCAGGTTCAAACGTTTCACTTCTCTCGTGTCGCCGTCGGCATCACGACTCATGCGGGGACTCACGAGGGGGTGCCAAGGAGTGAAGATCGACGGTGCAAGCCTCGAGAGGCTGACTACGAACTTCGCGGGCCAGCTGATCCAGTCAGAGGACACGCGCCACGACACCGCGCGCCAGATCTGGAACGGCCACGTGCAACGGTGGCCGGCGTTGGTCGCCCGGTGGCGGGGTGTCGCCGATGTGATGGCGGTCGCGCGCTTCTGCCCCGAGCACGACCTGCCGGCATCCGTGCGGGCGGCGGGCACTCTGTGGCGGGCCACGCCATCTGTGACCGCGGCGTTGTCATCGACCTCTCCGCCATGACGGACTCATGGGTCGATCCATTGACTCGAATCATTCAGCTGCGAGGCGGTTGCTTGAACGCCAATCTCGACCGGGAGAGCCAGACATTCGGGCTGGCCGTCACCGGCGGAATCGTCAGCCACACCGGGATCGGTGGCCTCTCCCTGAGCGGAGGCCACGGTCACTTGATGCGGCACGGACTCGCGAGCAAACGCGCGGCAGAGGTCGTGCGCGGAAACTCTGTCCATCGCACACGCCGGCGAGGCTAGCGACGCTTACGTAGCTCTATGCGCTTCGTCTTCGTGTGCGGTCCCCCGTTCGTGGGTTCGTAGGTGACGCGGACCTGGACGCGGGCCTTGCCCTCTAGATTGAGCACCCGCCGCGTCCTGTAGCGCGGACGGATCGGGAGGCTGATGATGCCCGCTGCTTCCGGATGCATCTGAACGCTCTTCACGCCCTTCCCCCGAAGCCGAAGCCGCCCGGGGCCGGGGACCTTCACCCCGAGGCTGGCCGTGCCGCGGCGGCGGTCCAGCTTCAGCTCGCGGAAGCCGAACAGGTTGCGGACGCACGGTGTGCTGCCGGGCTCGCCCAAGCACAGGATTCGGCCTGCGTCTGCGTCGGCAACGTAGACGGCGCCGCCGGGATCTGCAGCCACCGCCGAGGGGAACGGCAGTACACGGTCGCCCCTCGTCCGCCGCCCTCGCTTGCAGCCGGTGGCCGGGGTGCAGACCTCAAATCGGTCCGCGCCGCCGGGGATCACATCGCGACCGAAGGCGCGCACGAAGGAACCGTCGGTGGTGAACTGGCTCACCCGGGAGTTACCGGACTCGGCGACGTAGACGTTGCCAGCGGCGTCGGCTCCCACGCCCAACACGAAGCCGCTCACCTGTCCCGCGGCCCCGCCCGAGGTACCCCGCTTGCAGCGGGTCGCCCCGGTGCAGATCTCGAATCCCTCACCACCTCCCGGAACGACGTCGTAGCCGAAGGCGCGCACGAAGGAACCCTCGGTGGTGAACTGGCTGATGCGACTGTTGCCGTCGGCGACGTAGAGGCCGCCGCCAACGGCGGCGATCCCAGTGGGGAAGTTCAGCTGACCGGCACGGCCGCCGGGCTCCCCCCGCTTGCAGCCCGTGGCCTGGGTACAGATCTCGAACCCTTCCCCGCCGCCGGGGACGACGTCGAAGCCCCAGGCCCGGACGAAGGCGCCCGCGTCGGTGAACTGGTTCACGCGGATGTTGGTTTGGTCGGTGACGAAGATGCTTCCCGCCCCATCGCTGGCCACGTAGGAGGGGCCGGCAAGCTGCCCGGCATGGGCTCCGGCGATGCCTGGCTTGCAACCCGTGGCCTGGGTGCAGATCTCGAAGCCCTTGCCGCCGCCGGGGACGACGTCGTAGCCCAAGGCGCGCACGAAGGCACCCTCGCTGGTGAACTGGCTGACGCGGTCGTTGGCTGGGTCCGTGACGTAGACATTTCCGGTGTCGTCGACGGCGATCCCGCCGGGGAAGCCGAGCTGACCGGCCCGCCCGCCGGGCTCGCCCGACCTGCATCCAGTCGCCCTGGTACAGACTTCGAACCCGTCTCCACCGCCGGGCATGACGTCGAAGCCCCAGGCCTGGGCGAATTCCCCCGCCGTCGTGAAGCGACTCACCCGCTGGTTCACGTGCTCGGTCGCATAGAGCCCTCCAGCGCCGTCGGTCGCGACGCCGAGCGGGATGCCGAGCTTTCCAGCCCCGCCACCGCTCCCGCCGATGACAGCCACCGGCTCGAACGCCGCCACCGACTTAGCCAGCGCCAGACCGTCGGTCGCGATGCCGAGCTTTCCAGCCCCGGCACCGCTCCCGCCGAGGACGGCCACCGGCTCGAATGCCGCGACCGATTCAGCCAGCGCCAGAGTGACGGCAAAGGCCGCCACCGCGACGACCGTCGCGGCTCGTGGGGAGGCGCGCGCGAGCGCCGCCAGCGCCACTCGCAACAGACGTTTGTCGTCGTGGGCGATCATTCGTTTCTCCAGATGCGCTCTGGGCCTCTGGCGCCGCGCCAGATGTCGTCCCATTAGACGGCCCTCGAAGCTCACCGGTTCTGGCCCCAGCACGGTCTTGTGGGGCGTGATCGCCACCGACCAAGCGCTCCATTTCAGCATCCTGGCGATCAGCTTCTACGGCTGGCGCCTTGACGGCACCTCGCCGGCGTGGCGGGCGACCGAGGGCGGGGCCGATCACGGTGCTTCGCCGAAGGCGTGGTTCCGATGACGGCCGGCCAGCGCGGTCCACAGCCTCTCGCAGTGCTCTTGGGCGCCTGGTTGAACGATCGAACGCAGAACGTCCCCGAGATGACCCATCGCCGCGGAGATGGTGCTCATCGAGCCGCATTGAAGGCCGCGCGAATCACGCGCATGTTTTTCGACCACCGTAAACAACTTCCCTGTGTTTCCGCTGGTCAGAGCCTTGGTGCACTCAACTGGACAGTACGAGAAAAATACCCGCAGGTAGAAGGACACGTGATCGGTCTGAGCGCCCGTCACGCGAAGTCCTGTCGGGACGGGTACCGGAAGGGCGGGAGCCGGTGAGGGTCCACCCCTGAGGGCTCGACCTCGCCGCGTTTGGCAGGTCGCCCAGGGAGGAAGGCTCTCGCTGAGCAAGGGCCCACGGTGCTTGGTGGGGCCATGCAACTTCGCCCAACTCCCGCGGCGGAGAGAGATCGGGGGTGCCAAAACTCCACGATTCCTCCCCGATGGCCCGGTAGGCAAGTCGAGGCCGAGAAGGCCATGAGGATCTGCGCACCACGAGTCCGACCGTGATAGGCCGGTCGACGCCCCTGTTCCGGGCGGTCGTGCGCACGATCTTCATCCAACCGGAACCGTGAGACGCGAAGTTCGGGTGCCTTGATAGAGGCGGAGTTGCCGGCGAGTTCGTTGGCGCCGTTACACTTTGGTCATGGCCGTGACCGCCGTCCGGTCTGCCCACCACATCGAGGCGCGGCTCATCGCCGCCGCTCGGCAAGGCGACCACGAGGCCTTCCGCCGTCTCACGGAACCGTACTATCGCGAGTTTCACGTGCACTGTTACCGGATGCTCGGTTCATTCCACGACGCGGAGGATCTCGTCCAGGAGACCTTCCTGCGAGCCTGGCGAGGCCTGGATACGTTCGAAGGCAGGTCGTCGTTTCGAGCGTGGCTCTACCGGATCTCGACGAACGAATGCCTGAAGGAGATCAACCGGCGTCCATCGCGCATCCTGCCCCAGGACTTCGGCCCTCCGGCCGACCCAGCGCTGCCACCGTCCCAGCCGGTGGCAGATGTCGTCGGGCTCGAGCCCTACCCCGACGTGCTCCTCGGCGAGCTCCAAGGACGTGCCCCCGACCCAGAAGCGCTCTATGGCCTGAGAGAGAGCGTCGAGCTCGCGTTCCTCACCGTCATCCAGCTCCTTCCACCACGCCAACGCGCCGTGCTCATACTGCGAGATGTACTCGGCTGGCGGGCGATCGAAGTCGCTGACCTCCTCAAGTCGTCGGTGGCATCCGTCAACAGCGCCCTGCAGCGCGCCCGGGGCACCCTCGCCCTTCGGCTCCCGCCGGCTGGGGTGGACGCCGCGCCCCCCGCCGCCGATGCAGCCGAAACATCGATTCTCGCCCGGTACATGCGGGCGTGGGAGGAGGGCAACATGAAGGCCCTCGCTGTCCTCCTCAGGGAGGACGCGGTCCTCACGATGCCGCCGGCTCCGACCTGGTTCGAGGGGCGGCGGGCCATCGCCGCCTTCTTCCACTCCCTCTGCTTCTCGGGGGAACCGAAGCGATTCCGGATGGTGCGAACCAGCGCCAACGGACAGCCGGCGTGCGCCGCCTATGAGTGGGATGCCGACGCGGCCCACTACCGATTCTCCGGGATCATGGTCCTCAGGATCGAGGAAGACCTGGTGGCGGAGATCACGGGTTTCGGCGATCCCACATTCTTCTCGGCCTTCGGTCTTCCGGAGCGCCTTTGAGCGGATGGCGCTTCGTAGCTGCCGGACCGAGTGCGAACGTCCCGATGGACCGATGAGTTTCGGGCGTCCTCCGTATCTCAATTGAAGTGAGTCACCGTTTGCCATCGCTGGGAGGGAAGATGACCTCGAAGAACGCACAGACGGCCCTCGCTCAGGTGGAGGCCTTCAACAAGCGCGACTTGGACGCGCAGGTGAGCGGCTACGCGGACGCCTTCACGATGACGGACCACGCGAGGGGAATCACCCTCCGGTCGAGGGATGAGGTCAAGTCCTGGATGAGTGGGTGGATCGGAGCATCCTCGGACGGAAGGGTGAGCGTGGTCGAGGTCATCGACGCCGGCGACGCGGTGGCGAGCGTCCTGGAGATGGAGGGGACCAACGACGGACCGATGGGTCACATGCCGGCTAGCGGCCGCCACTTCTCCACGCGTGGCGTGCAGATCCTCCATTTCGATGAGGAAGGGAAGATCGTGGCCCACGACAACTTCTTCGATCAGCTCTCGATCCTGGTGCAGCTGGGGTTCGCCGAACCGCCGCCCAAGTCTTGATCCGGATGTATCGCAAGGAGCACCGATGTCGGGAACGCCCGAGGAGATCTTCAAACGGCTAGTCGAGGGGCAGTTGGGCCGCCCGGGAATCTCGGTGGGGAAAATGTTCGGCTCGCCGGTCCTCAAGGTTGGCGGGAAGGTCTTCGCCATGCTGGTGAAACGGCGACTCGTAGTAAAGCTCTCGAAGGAGCGCGTTGAGAGACTCGTTTCCTCTGGGGCGGGTGAGCCTTTCGACCCAGGGCACGGAAAGCCGTCCAAGGAATGGGTCGCAGTCGATGCGGGCGCCAGCCGACGCTGGCGGTCCCTCGTCGACGAGGCACAGACCTTCGTAGCCGCCGCGAGAAAGTGATTGGTCCAAAGGGAGGGGCGGTGTCAAGCATCACCGGAGCCTGCGGCTCGATTGTCTCGCTGCCCTCATGCTTCCGTCACAGGAGCCCGGGGAGCGCCCGGACCGCTCCCCGATAACTCCGCGAAACTCCTCCGTGCCCCCGGCCCGAACCGGACAAAAGGGACGAAAGCCGTCGAGCGCGTTCGTGCAGGTGGAGGCCACGTACGGACTTGGGGCTTGAGCGCGATTCGACCGCCATCGCCGGAGCCGAAGGGAGCACTGTAAGAACCCGAACGCCGCAGGTCAGGTGGTCTGGGTTGCTGCTCGACAGTGGTGTCATGTGGGCTGAGCCGGTCCCGGGCCGCCCATCCGACCCAGCTCAGCCGGGCGTCTCCGCTCCGCCGGACAGGGGTCCGCCGCGGCTCCTGAGCTGACAGATCGGGCCCTCCACGTAGACCGTCATGAAGGAACTATGTTGGGGGGGAATGCACGAACTCTCCCCACTGCCTCTTCGCCTGGCTCCCCGAACAGATCTGCGAGCCGAACGTAGGCGCGGCTGGCCCCTCTTCGGAGCGCTGGGACTCGCAGGCAGCGCACCTTCCGCAGCCTGGCCCTGACACGGAACAGCGTCTGGCTATGCACGCGGTGTACGTTCAGGAGTAACGGCATCGTCGACGCTGGCCGTGTTCGGGGAGGGTGCGGAAATGGATCGGCCGGACGGACCCTGCTGCGACCGGTGAGATCGGCGCCGCGGTCCGGTCTCATCGACCGACGACAAAACCCAGCGAGAAGGGAACCGCGACCATGAAACTGACGACCACCGCGCAGGTCTCCGTTGACGGAGTGATGCAGGGGCCAGGCGGGCCGGAGGAGGATGAGCGCGGCCGATTCGAGCGCGGCGGATGGGCGCACTTCGACGACGAATCCTCGACGGTCATGGACGAGATCTACCGACGCGCCGACGCGTTCCTGTTCGGTCGGCGGACCTACGAGATCTTCGCCGGCTCCTGGGGATCGTGGGCAGGTCCGGGCGACAGCCCCATCTGGACGGCGTTGAATACGCTGACCAAGTACGTCGCATCAGTCCACGCTCACCGACCCACAGTGGACGAACACGACCGTCCTCACCGGCGACGTCGCCGCGGCCCTCGGCGAGCTGAAAGCCAAGCCGGGACGCGAGCTGCAAGTGCACGGCAGCGGCAACCTGGTCCGCTGGCTCCTCGACAACCACCTGGTCGACGAGATCACCCTGCTCACCTATCCCGTGGTCGTCGGCCAGGGCACGCGGCTATTGCCCGCCACCGGCCCGGACATAGCACTTGAACTGGTCGACTCGCGGGCCACCCCCATCGGGGTGACGATCCAGGTCTACCGGCCCACCGGGCGCCCGCAGTACGCAACGGCCACGGCCGACCTGTAGCACGGACATAGGTGCCGCATTCAGCGAGAGTCGATCATGGGTGGATGCGGGCTGCAGCGTAGACCGCTGGGGCCTGGTAGCCGAGGGCGCTGTGCCGTCGGCGGTGGTTGTAGTCCTCCTTCCAGTCGCTGATCACCACGCGTGCCTGCGCGAGCGACCAGAACATGTTGATGTTCAGGCACTCGTCCCGAACGCGGCTGTTGAA
>JBIOXZ010000205.1:0-30449 GCA_044869895.1 Actinomycetota bacterium
TGGTACCCGAGGAACTGCGTGGGTCCGGCGGAGGTGGCCACCTCGGTCAACTCGTCCTCCACCTGCTCCTTCTTGGCGGCCCGGCGGGCCCGGTCCCGCTGCGCGGCCATGAGGGACTCGAACCGCTCCTCGTCGATGGACAGGCCCGCGTCCTCGAGCAGCTCCCGGGTGAGCTCCCTGGGGAAGCCGAACGTGTCGTGCAGCTTGAACACGACGTCGCCCGACAGGACTCCGGGACCTTTCGCCTTGTCGATCTCGGCCTCGAGGAGGGCCATGCCCTGGCGAAGGGTTCCGGCGAAGCGCTCTTCCTCCGAAGCCGCCACCTGTTTCACCTGCGATCGGTTCTCCACCAGCTCGGGATAGGCGTCCCCGAACAGCTCCACGGTCCGGTCGGCCAGGTGCTCCATCACCGGTCCCTCGATGCCGAGGCGCCGGGCGTGGCTCACCACCCGCCGGAGCATCCTGCGGAGGACGTAGCCCCGGCCCTGGTTCGAGGGCAGGACACCATCGGCGATCAGGAACGTCGTGGCCCTGCCGTGTTCCGCGATGACCTTGAGTGACACGTCGGTCGATGGGTCCTCCCCGTGCCGCGAGCCCGACAGCGACTCCGCCACCTCAAGGAGCGGACGCATGAGGTCGGTCTCGAAGATGTTGTCCACGTCCTGCAGGACGGTGGCGACCCGTTCGACGCTCGATCCGGTGTCGATGTTCTTTTCCGGAAGCTCGCCGACGAGTTGGTTCCGATCATCCACCTCGTCCTGCATGAAGACGTGGTTCCAGATCTCGATGAATCGCTCCTCGTCGACGGCAGGCCCGCCCTCAGCGCCGTACTTCGGGCCCCGGTCGACGTAGATCTCCGAGCACGGGCCTGCCGGGCCGGCCGCATGGGTCCACCAGTAGTTGTCCTCCTTCCCCCGTCGGACGATCCGGTCCGCGGGGATCCCGATGTCTTGCCAGATCCCCACGGCCTCGTCGTCGCTCTCGTAGACCGTGACCCAGATCCGGTCGGGCTCGATCCCATACACCTCGGTAACCAGCTCGAAGCCCCATCCGCACGACTCCCGCTTGAAGTAGTCCCCGAAGGAGAAGTTCCCGAGCATCTCGAACATCGTGAGATGCCGGGCCGTATGCCCCACGTTGTCGATGTCCACGGCCCGGAAGCACTTCTGGACCGACGTGGCGCGCGCGAACGGCGTTGCCGTATGTCCCAGGAAATACGGGATGAATTGGTTCATCCCGGCGTTCGTGAGCAGCAATCCGGACTCCGGCGGCGGGATCAGCGACGAGGACGGCACGCGGCGGTGCCCTCGCTCCTCGAAGAAGCGAAGGAAGCGCTCGCGGACCTGCCGGCCCTCCATGGCCGGCTAGTCTAGCTTTCCGCTCTCGCCGGACCCCCCGCGAAGCTCCTCCTCTTTCTCCTGCATGGCCCGCCGGCCTTCCTCCATGGACTCGGAGACCCGCCGCGACAGGTCGAGCAGCCCGCCGCGTGCTTCGCGCGCCAGGGTCGAGGGAGCCACCTTGTCCATCTGCCGGCGGGCGAAGCGCGCGGTCATGATCGCTCCGGCCGCCCCGGCCCCCAGGCCGAGCGCGAGCCAGAAGAGCCGCTTCACTTCTTGCCGTCGGCCTTCCCGCTCCGGAACCGCGACGCGGCCTTCGACAGGCCGGCGCCGAGCGCGATGATCCGGACCAGCGGGCCACTCGCCGCCTGCTCGACGAGCCGCGAGACCTTCTCCACGCGAGCCACGATGCTGCCGGCCGATTCCAGCATGCCGTCGACCCGGTCGAGCTCCCGGTTGGTCTTCAGCACCGAGTTGCGGACCTCCGAAAGGAGCGGGACCGTCTCCTCACGGATGCCATCGATCAACATCTTCGTACTGGTCAGGACGTTGTACGTGTTGACCAGCACCAGGCAGAGGCCGAGGACGAGCAGGGCCCAGAATGCGGCCAGGACGATCAGCGCCACGTCTCCGGCACTCGCGAGGACGGCCATCGCAGTCTCCTTCGGCAACAGGTCCGCGCATCATACCGGGGCGTCGGGCCCGGGTTTCCCCTCGGTTTCCTCCCCTTCACCGGACGGCTCGTAGTAGCGCGCCCCCTCGAACCGGGCCGGCCGGTAGTCCTGTTCGACCGAATGGCCGGGGAAGTCATGCGGATACTTGTAGCCCTTGCCGTAGCCAGCTTGCGGGCGGTGGGCGTGCCCGCCTCCCGGAGGTGGAGGGGCACGGGATCGGCCGACGCCGCATCCTCCATGGCCCTGGACAGGGCGGTGATCACGCTGTTGGACTTCGGCGCCCGAGCCAGGTAGATGGCCGCCTCCGCCAGGTTCAACCGGGCCTCCGGCAGCCCCACGTACTCCACCGCCTGGGCGGCGGCCACGGCGACCTGCAGAGCACGAGGGTCGGCCAGGCCGATGTCCTCGGAAGCGTGCACCACCATCCGCCTGGCGATGAACCGCGCGTCCTCCCCCGCCTCCAGCATCCGGGCCAGCCAGAACAAGGTGGCGTCGGGGTCCGAGCCCCGGATGCTCTTGATGAACGCGGAGGTGACGTCGTAGTGCGCATCGCCCTGCCGGTCGTACACGATGGCCTTCTTCTGAACGGCGTCGGCGGCCCGCTCCCGGGTCACGACGACCTCTCCCGCCTCCCTCGCCGAGAGCACCGCGGCCTCGAGCCCGGTCAGCGCGATCCTGGCGTCGCCGCCGGCCACCTCCACCAGGTGGTCGAGTGCATCGTCCTCGACCTTGACCGGGATGTTGCCGAGGCCTCGGTCCTCGTCCTCCAGCGCGCGAAGGAGGAGTGCCCGAACCTCGGGCGGCGACAGCGGCTCCAGGCGGAGCAGGAGGCAGCGCGACAGGAGTGGCGTGACGAGTGAGAAGTACGGGTTCTCGGTGGTCGCGCCGATCAGGGTGATCGTCCCCTCCTCCACCGCGGGCAGCAGCACGTCCTGCTGGGCCTTGCTCCACCGGTGGACCTCGTCCACGAACAGGACCGTCCGCAGCATCCCGCCCTTCGCCCGCTCCATGACCTTGCGGGCGTCGGCCACCCCAGAAGACACGGCCGAGAGCTGCACCACCTCCGCCCCGACCGCGTCGGCGAGGAGGTGGGCGAGCGTGGTCTTCCCGCTCCCCGCCGGACCCCACAACACGACCGAGGGAAGGTGCCCGCCCTCGATCAGCTCGCTGAGGGCCGTGCCCGGACCGACCAGGTGGGTCTGGCCCACGAACTCCCCGAACGAGCGGGGCCGCATCCTCGTCGCCAAGGGGACCTCGGCCATCGCTACCGCCGCTGCCCGTAGCGAATGATCCGCTGGGGCTCGATCCGGTACAGCACCCGGACCTGCCCCTCGACCGGCGTCCACGGCTCACCGTCGTACCGGCGCGACAGCGTGTCGATGTGCGCCTCCGCCTCCGGCCCGGTCACCCGAACTACCACGGACCCCTGGATCGAGGCCCACTGGTAGAAGTCCTCACCGATGACGGTCACGGCGGCGCGGGGGTCACGGCGCAGGTTGCGATCCTTCCGCCGGCCCTCAGCCGTGTTGACCAGCACGTGACCGTCCGCCGCATCCACCCATGTCACCGTGGCGTGCGGCGCCCCGTCCTCGAACAGCGAGACCAACACGCAGTAGTTCCCTCCGGTCAGGAGCGCGAGGTCCCAGTCGGTGAGCGGGGCGGTCACGCCCCCCCGTCCTTCGTCGTCTCCGGCCGAGCGATCACCTTGATCCCGAGCTCCCGGAGCGGTCCCTCGGGGACGGGAGCGGGAGCCCCGGTCAATGGGTCCGCCCCCGACTGGGCCTTGGGGAACGCCGTCACATCTCGGAGGGTGTCCTTCCCCGCCATCAACATGGCCAACCGGTCCAGGCCCATGGCGATCCCCCCATGCGGTGGTACGCCGTACCGGAACGCCCGAAGTAGGTGGCCGAACTTCTCCTCGGTCTCCTCCGGCGTGAGGCCGAGCACCTCGAACACCCGACGCTGAGTGTCGGGGTCGTGGATCCGGATGCTGCCTCCCCCGAGCTCGAAGCCGTTCAGGACCAGGTCGTAGCCCCGGGCGGTGGCCGTCTCGGGCGACAGGTCGTCCGAGGCCGGTGCGGTGAACGGGTGATGGACCGACACCCACTTGCGCTCGTCCTCGCTCCACTCGAACAGGGGCGGCTCGACCATCCAGCAGAACCGCCATTCGCCCTCCGGGACGAGTCCCAGGCGTGCCGCCAGGTGGCGGCGGAGCCCGTCGAGGGCCACGTTCGTCCGGTCGACCCGGTCCGCGACGATCAGCATGAGATCGCCGGGCCCGGCACCCATAGCCATCGCGGCGGCACCGGCTTCCTCCGGTGTGACGTGTTTGTCGACCGGCGAGCGGATCGCGTCCGAGTCTTCCATCACCATCCACACCAGCCCGGCGGCGCCACGCTCCTTCGTCAGCTGCACGAGCTCGTCCAGTTCCCTGCGCGACAGCTGCGATCCCCCCGGCGCGGCGAACCCCTTGACCACCCCTCCCTGGGATAGGGCGGCGGCGATGGCCCGGAACCTGGTGCGGGCGAAAGCCTCCCCCAGATCGGCCAGCTCCATCCCGTACCGGAGGTCGGGGCGGTCCGTCCCGTAGCGGGCCATCATCTCGGCGTACGTGAGCCGCCGGAACGGCACCGGGACGGCGACGCCCTTGATCTGGGCCACGATCCTCGCATACAGCGGCTCGATGACCCGCAAGACATCCTCCTCGTTCACGAACGACATCTCCATGTCGAGCTGGGTGAACTCGAAGCTGCGATCGGCTCGGGGAGCCTCGTCCCGGAGGCACCGGACGATCTGGTAGTAACGATCCTGACCGGCCACCATCAGCAGCTGCTTGAGCTGCTGTGGAGACTGGGGGAGCGCGTAGAAGTTGCCCGGCCACAGCCGGGCCGGCACCAGGAAGTCACGGGCCCCCTCGGGAGTGCTCCGGGTCAGGAATGGCGTCTCCACCTCGATGAACGCCAAGCCCTCCATGTGGTCGCGGATGATCCGGCTGATGCCGTGGCGGAGCTGCAGCATCCGGGTCATCTCGGGGCGGCGGAGGTCCAGGTAGCGGTACGTGAGCCGCAGGAGCTCGTCGGCCTCGACGCGGTCCTCCACCGGGAACGGCGGCGTGTCGGACACGGCGAGGACCTCGACGGTACGAACGGCCACCTCCACCTCGCCGGTCGACAGCCCCGGGTTCACGGTTCCCTCGGGCCGTCGCCGAACCTCCCCCATCACTCGGATGACCGATTCGGTCTTGAGTTGCTGAGCCACGCGGTGAGCCTCTGGCACCTCCTCCGGGTGAAACACCAACTGCACCATGCCCTCGCGATCTCGGAGATCCACGAAGGTCAGCCCGCCGTGGTCCCGTTGGCGAGCCACCCATCCGCACACGGCCACCTCGGATCCGACGTCGCTTCCCCGGAGCTCCCCGCACGCGTGGGTGCGCATGGAGGTCGCGAGCTCAGACATCGCCGCCCGCCAACCGTTTCACGGCTTCCTCCCGAGGCACGGTCTCCTCCACACCGTCGGCCAGCCGGCGGATGGTCACCGTCCCGTCGCTCAGCTCTCGCTCGCCGAGGACCGCTGCGTATGCCGCGCCCGAGCGATCCGCCATCCGGAACTGTGCGTTCAACGGCCGGTCCTCGAACGGAACCTGCGCGGGCACCCCCGCCTGGCGGAACGCCCGAACGAGCTCCCTGCCGGCGGGGAACGCGTTGGGACCCACGGTCACCACGAAGACCCCGAACCTCGCCGCCAGGTCGCCGACCCCTGCGACGTCCAGCGCGATCAGGATGCGCTCCAGGCCGAGGGCGAATCCCACCCCCGGCGTCGGGGTCAAGCCCAGCACCTCGGCGAGGCCGTCGTACCGGCCCCCCCCGCCCACGCTGGCCTGGCCCTCGGGGAGGACCGGGCTCACGTACTCGAACGCGGTGCGGTCGTAGTAGTCGAGCCCGCGAACGAGCGTGTCCACCTGGTGATAGGTCAGGCCCTCATCGTCCAGTGCGCGCAGGACCCCGTCGTAGTGCTCCCGGCATGGCCCGCAGAGGTTATCTACGATCTTCGGCGCGTCGCGGGCCACCGCGCGGCAGGACTCGTCGTTGCAGTCGAGTACGCGAAGGGGGTTCTCCCGGAAGCGGTCCCGGTGCTCGTCCCGCAGCCGTTCCCGGTTCGCCTCGAGGTAGGCCAGGAGCCGTTCGCGGTACTCGGGACGGCAGACCTCGTCGCCCAGGGAGTTCACCTCGAGCCGAAGGTCTCTGATCCCGGCCACCTGCAGGTACTCGTGGCCGAGGAGGATGGTCTCGGCGTCGGCGGCTGGGAGCCCGGAACCGACCAGCTCCACGCCGAACTGACGGAACTCGCGCAGCCTTCCCTTCTGTGGGCGACCGTACCGCCACATCGGTTCCACGTAGTAGCCCTTGAACGGCAGGCTCACCTCCGCGCTCCCACCCAGGACGGCCCGGACGACCGGCGCCGTCCCCTCGGGCCGGAGCGTGAGTTGGCGGCCGCCCTTGTCCTCGAAGGTGTACATCTCCTTCTGGACGACGTCGCTCGTGGCTCCCGACGTCCTGACGAACAGCTCCGTCGATTCGAACGCGGGCGTCTCTGCGTAGCGATACCCGTATAGGTTGGCCACGTCGTGCGCCAGGTCATAGAGGCGCCGCATCCGATCGGACTGCGGCGGGAGCAGATCCGTGGTCCCGCGAGGCGGGGCAGGCTCCATCCGCCTACAGCTCCGCGAGGAACGGATTCCTCGACCGTTCCCCACCCACGGTGGTCCGAGGCCCGTGGCCCGGGAACACGTCGAGCGGGTCGGACAGGTCGAGGAATCGTCGCAGGCTCCGCTGCATGTCTCGCGACGAGCTGTTGGGGAAGTCGCTCCGTCCGATGGAACCGGCGAACACCAGGTCCCCCGACAGGATCCAGCCGTCGGTGACGAAGCAGGCGCTCCCCGGCGTGTGCCCGGGGGTGTGCATCACCTCGATCCGAAAGCCGGCGAACGTGAGCACCTCCCCCTCGATCACGGTCCGCACGTCCTTCACCGGCACCGGAGGCACTTCGTGCCCCGCCCCCCAGCCATGGGGGTCAGACAGCGCCGGCGCATCCGCCTCGTGGATGTAGAACGGGAGATCGTCCCCGCACAGCTCGGCCGCCGCCCCGATGTGATCGAAGTGGCCGTGGGTGGCCAGAACCGCGTGGGGTCGTTTCCCCGCCGCGAGCAACAGGGCCCGGATCCGCTCCGGGGAGAAACCCGGATCGACCACGACGGCATCATCGGTGCCATCGGCGCCGATCAGCCAGCAGTTCGTCTCGAAGGAGTTGTCGGAGAACGCGTCGAGATACATCGGGCGGCCATCGTATCCGATGGCCGCCCGATGCCCTTCTACAGCGTCGCGCCGTCGATCCAAAGGGTGACCGGGCCGTCGTTCACCGATTCGACCTCCATGTGTTCCCGGAACGCGCCGCGTCTCACCGCCGCCCCGGCAGCTTCCAGGGCTCGGGCGAACGCCTCGATCCGGTCACGGGCGACCTCTGGCGGCGCGGCGCCCGCCCACGATGGCCGGCGCCCCTTGCGCACGTCGCCATACAGGGTGAACTGGGGAACCACCAGAACCTCTCCGCCCACATCGGCGAGGGAAAGGTTCATCTTCCCCACGTCGTCCTCGAAGATGCGAAGGTGCACGACCTTCTCCGCCAGGCGGTCGTATTGGCCGAACGCGTCGTCCCCGCCCACCCCGACCAGAAGGAGAAGGCCCGTCCCCATCTCTGCCACCGTCTCCCCACGTACACGCACTGCGGCTCTCGACACCCGCTGTACGACGATCCGCATCCGAAGCTACCGCGGAACGACGCGGTAGGCCTCGTAGACGTTCTCGACCTTCTTCACCGCCGACAGGATCTGGGAGAGATGCGTGATGTCGGCGAGCTCGAACGTGAACCGGAGGGTCGTGATCCGATCCCGGCTCACCATCGACGTCGCCGAGATGATGTTGACGTGATGGTCCGACAGCGCGGTGGCCACGTCCGACAGGAGGCGGGTGCGGTCTAGGGCATCGACCTGGATCGTCACCACGAACGACGTCGGACGGCCGGTGCGCCATGACACCTCGATCAGACGCTCGGGCTCGCGGGCCAGCCCCTTGGCGTTGGGGCAGTCGGTCCGGTGGACCGAGACGCCCTGGCCTCTGGTGACGAACCCCAGGATCTCGTCGCCGGGGACCGGCGTGCAGCACCTGGCCAGGCGCACCCAGACATCGGCGGAACCCGGCACGACGACGCCGGAGCTGACGTCGGGCCCCCCGACCCGGACCGGCCGGGCCAGGGGAACCTCGGTCGCATCCTCCTCCGTCGTCCCGGCGACGGTGCGCATCAGCCGGGCGAGGACCGACTGCGGCGAGACGTGGCCCTCCCCCACCGCCACGTACAACGATTCCAGGCCCGGGAACTTCATCTCCGCCGACACCTGCTCCAGGGCCTCCTCGGTGGCGAGGCGCTTGAACGGGACGTTCTGCTTGCGCATCAGCCGATGCAGCTGTTCGCGGCCCTTTTCCAGCGCGTCCTCCCGCCGCTCACGGGAGAACCACTGGCGGATCTTGCTGCGGGCCCTCGGCGTGACCACGAACTTCAGCCAGTCCTGCGACGGGCCCTCCCCCGCGGCCTTCGACGTGAGGATGTCCACGGTGTCGCCCGTCCGCAGCTCGTAGTCCAGAGGCACCAGCTTGCCGTTGACCTTGCCGCCGATGGTGCGGTGGCCGACCTCGGTGTGGATCGAGTAGGCGAAGTCCACGGGCGTGGCCCCCGCGGGGAGGTTGACCACATCGCCCTTGGGGGTGAACACGAATACCTGCCCCCGGTACAGGTCGATCTTCAGTCCCTCCATGAACTCCCGGGGGTCGGCCATGTCCTTCAGCCACTCCATCATGTGGCCCAGCCAGGCGAGGTCGGCAGCTTCCTTGACCCGCTTGCCGTCGCGGCCCTCTTTGTACCGCCAGTGCGCCGCGATGCCGAACTCCGCGGTGCGGTGCATCTCGTGGGTCCGGATCTGGATCTCGATGGGCCGGCCTTGGGGCCCGACCACGGTGGTGTGGAGGGACTGGTACATGTTCGACTTGGGCATCGCGACGTAGTCCTTGAACCGGCCGGGTACCGGCTTCCACAGGGAGTGGATGGCACCGAGCGCGCCGTAACAGTCACGGAGGTTACCCACCAGGATGCGGATCCCGGCCAGGTCGTAGATCTCGTTGAACTCCTTGCCGCCCAACACCATCTTCTCGTAGATGGAGTACAGGTGCTTCGGCCGGCCCTCGACCTCGGCCTTGACCCCCGCATCCTTGAGCCTGGCCCGGGCCGCGGACAGGACGCTCTCCACGTACCGCTGTCGGTCGCCGCGCCGCCGTTCCACCAGGCTCGCGATCTCCCGGTACGGGCCCGGATACAGCGTCTTGAACGAGAGATCCTCCAGCTCCCACTTCAACTGTTGGACGCCGAGGCGGTGCGCGAGCGGCCCGTAGATCTCCAGGGTCTCGATTGCGTTCTCCCGCTGCTTCGTCTGGGGAAGGGCGGACAGCGTGCGCATGTTGTGGAGGCGGTCAGCCAGCTTGATCAGCAGGACCCGGATGTCGCCGGCCATGGCCACCATCATCTTGCGGACGTTTTCGGCCTGTTCCTGCTGGCGCGACTTGAACGCGATCGCCTGGAGCTTGGTCAGGCCGTCCACGATCCGGGCCACGTCCGATCCGAAGTCCACCTCGAGCGCCTCCAGCGTGACATCGGTGTCCTCCACCACGTCGTGCAGGAGGGCTGCGGTCAGGGTGGTCGTGTCGAGCCCGAGCTCCGCCAGGATCTGGGCCACCGACAGGGGATGCTCGATGAAGTCTTCGCCGGACAGCCGCTTCTGGCCGGCGTGATGGGCCTCGGCGAACCGGTAGGCCCGCTCGATCTCCTTGGTATCGGCCTTGGCGTTGTAGGAGCGGAGGGTTCGGAGCACCGGCTCCAGGCCATCGGGGGCCTGCCCTTCCTCCGCCCCCGGTCGTAGGCGAGAGAGCAGACCTCCCCGGCGTTCGGTCCTGGTCTGCTCCCGGCTGTCCACGGCGGTCCTCCTGGCGAGCCAGTGTAGCCGCGCCGGTGCGGACTCAGTAGCTGATCAGCGTGAACAGGTCGTAGCCGTCGAGCTGCTTGCGGCCATTCAGGAACCCCAGCTCGATTAGGAACGCGATCCCCACGACCTTGCCCCCGATCCGCTCGACCAGACGCGCGGTGGCTCGGGCGGTGCCGCCCGTGGCCAGGACGTCGTCGACGATCAGGACCCGCTCCCCGGGGTCCACGCCGTCACGGTGGACCTCCAGCGTGGCGGTCCCGTATTCCAGCTCGTACTCCTCGGACTCGGTCTGCCACGGCAACTTGTCCTTCTTCCGCACCGGGACGAATCCCGCTCCGAAGTGATACGCCACAGGGGAGGCCAGGATGAACCCACGGGCCTCGATCCCCACCACCTTGTCCACGCTCCCCCGGCCGAAATGCACCACGATGAGGTCGATGACCGAAGAGAACGCGATCTCGTCGGCCAGGAGCGGGGTGATGTCCTTGAACACGATGCCCGGCTGGGGGAAGTCCGGCACGTCCCTGACGAGCGCCTTGAGCCGCTCGACCTCCACGTGCTACCTCCGCTTGCGCTTCTTCTTCGGCCTGGGACGGGGCCGTCCCGTCCCCGGGACGCTTCGGGCCGAGCTCCCGGCCGGGCGGGCACCTACGGCGGACGGCACGGGCTGGCCGTCCCCGCCCGCCGAGGCCATGGCCCGCTCGCTCGGGACGGGCCGGAGCGGACGCCCCGCGGCGTCCCGAGCCGTAGCTCGGGTCCGAAGCTGCGCGTACTTCGGTTCCCGCTCCTTCAGCAAGGACAAGATGGGCGCGGCGACGAAGATCGAGGAGTACGCACCCGAGATGACGCCGATCATCATGGCGAAGGCGAAGTCCTTCAGGGTGGATCCACCGAACAACAGCAGCGACGCGATGGGGAACAGCACCACGAGCGATGTGTTCACCGAACGCATGAACACCTGGTTCAGGGACACGTTCACCACGCCGCCGTAGGTGTCCTTGGCCAGTAGGGCGGGGGACTCGGTGTTCTCCTTGACCTTGTCGTAGATCACGACCGTGTCGTACAGGGAGTACCCCAGGATCGTCAGGATGGCGATGACGGTGGCCGGGGTCACCTCACGGCCGGTCAGCGCGTAGACCCCGCCGGTGATCAGGACGTCGTGGACCATGGCCACCTGTGCTCCCACCGCCATCTTCCATTCGAACCGCAGGGAGATGTAGATGGTGATGGCGGCCAGCACAACGATCAGGCCCTCGAGCGCCTTGCGGGAGATCTCGGCCCCCCACGTCGGCCCGACGTCCGTCCGGCTGATGTCGGAGGGACTCACCCCGGCCTGCCTGGCCAGCGCGTCGATCAGTTCCGTCCGCTCGACGTCGGACAGCTCGGTGAGGCTGGCGGTCCGGACCGAGAGCTGATTGCCCCCGACGATCTGAACCTCGGTGCCCGAGAGGCTCCACGGGGCGCGTTGGAGGATGGCCTGCACCTCGTCGACCGAGACGCCCGTGTTGTTGGCGTACGTGAGCTGCGATCCCCCCTCGAAGTCGATCGACAGGTTGAGGTGGCGAACGGCGAGGCCCACGATGGAAATCGCGATCACGGCGCCGGAGAGCAGGAACCACCACCTGCGGTGTTCGATGATCCGGAAGTGCGGCTCCCGGTGCCCCCGGAAGGTGGCGACGGCGTGTCCGAGGTTCACTTCGATCCTCCGGCCACCGGCACCGGCTCGCCCCGGAGGGGCTCCGCGGCCACCCCACTCGTCAGCCCGAAGCCGTGCAGGTTCACCAGGCGCTCGTTCCGGGCGATCAGGAAGACCGTCGGCCGCTTGAAGAGGTACACGACGAACAGGTCGAGCAGGGTCGCCACGCCGAGGGTCAGGGCGAATCCCCGCACCGAGCTGATCGCGGTGACGTACAGGATGATGGCGGCCAGGGCCGTGACGATGTCGGCAGCAACGATGGTGCGGTACGCCCGCTTGAACGCCGGCTGCACCGCGGCCCTGGGCGACTTGCCGTGTCGCACCTCGTCCTTCAATCGCTCGAAGAACACGATGTAGGAGTCGGCGGTGACACCGAGCGAGATGACCAAGCCGGCCACCCCCGCCAGGGTCAGCGCGTATCCGAAGGCGCGACCGGCGATCGACACGAGCGCCAGCGCCAACACCGCCCAGATGCTCATGCCCAACCAGGCCACCAGGCCCAGCAGCCGGTAGTAGAACAGCAGGTAGAGGGCGAGGAGGATCAGGCCGACGACTCCCGCCACCAGGCCTTGATGGAGTGATTGGCGGCCGAGCGTCGGGCTCACCGTCTCGACCTGTTCCTTCTTCAGATTGACGGGGAGGGCGCCTGAGTTCAGCTGGGTGGCCAGGTCCTGGGCCCGGGCCTTGGTGAAACTCCCGGTGATGACGCCGCTGCCGCCGGTGATGGGCTCGTCGATGGTCGGCGCCGAGATGACCACGTTGTCCACCACGATGGCCAGCTGCTTGCCAACGAGCCGCGTGGTGACGTCGCCGAAGGTCGTGGCGCCGGAGGAGGTGAGCGTGAAGTCGATCTTCCAGCCGGGGGCCCCGCCGTCAGCGCCCGAGCCGTACAGGGCCGTGGCCCTCCTGATCATGTCGCCGGTGATCTCGACCGGTCCCAGCCGGTACTTCTCGCCCTCCTGCCCGTCGAACACGACCGTCCGGTCCTTTAGCGCGTCGAAGCTGCAGTCAGCCGTCGCCTGTTCGGTCGCCGTTCCACACGTCACCGGCGTGGACTCGAACTCGGGTGTGCCGGGGGCAATGATCTGGAGCACCTCTCGTTCCTCCAGCCGGGCGGTGGTGCCGATCACCTGGAGCAGGCGCTCCTGCCCGGTCCTCTGGAGCTGCGCCTCAGCCGCGTCCCTGGTCAGGTAGCACCCGAGGCCCTTCCCCGCCGAGCTGATCACGCAGAACTCTCGCGTCTCGTGCTGGAGGGAGATGGCGGACAGCACCTGTTGGGCCTGTGCCTCGTCGGGGAAGCAGGCCGGCCCGGCGTCGGTGGACAGGGTCTCCCCCTTCGATCCCTGGACGCAGTAGCTCTGCGAGACCGTGGTGCCGATCCCGGCCAGCGCCGAGTTCGCCGCGTCCTCCGACTCGAAGCACGGGTCCGTGGGCAGGCCGGTGTCGGCCAGGCACCACTCTCCCTTCTCCTTCGACACCGTGATGCCCTTGATCGCCGTGTCGGCGTCCTTCCCCGAACCGAAGCACTGGGGCGAGCCTTCGAACTCGGAGAGCCCGGACAAGCAGACGCTGTTCACCACAGTGTTCACCGTGGTGCCGTCGAGCTCGGTCGCCGCCTCTGACTGGGTGGGGAAGCATCGGTAGACCGATCCGGCCTCTCCCTCCATGCAGAACTGATCCTTCACGCGCTCGTCGATGGATCCACGGGCCAGCCCCGGCAGCTGGACCTCGATGGTGTTGCCCGACAGGAACAGGAGTGGCTCGCCCACGCCGAAGGCATCGACCCGGTTACGGATGTTCTCCAGGGCCCGTTCCATGACGGACTCGGGCGTCCCATCAGGCGCGGCCAGGACGACCGATACGCCCCCCTCCAGATCCAGGCCGAGCACCGGGCGGATGCCGGCCACGAACGCGCCGACTGACCCGGCCACCAGGACGCCGACGAACGCGAGTGAGACCCAGAGATTGCGGCTGCTGCCCCTCACGCCAGCTCGGCCCCGTTGATCGTCAGCTTGAACTTGGTGTCGAGGACCTCGGCCGCCTTCCGGCACATCTGCATGCGCCCGAGGAAGATCTCGAAGTATTCCATGACCTGGCTGATCTCGGTGTCGATGGTGAGCTCGAGGGTGATGGTGCGGGCGGTCGAGTCTACCCGCAGGAAGGACTGTTCGGCGGCGAAGTTGACCCGGTCGTGGATGTCGAATTCGATCTGTCCGGACTTGCGGACGCGGCTGCGGTGAACGTCGGACTTGTCGGCCAGGATGACGGCCGCGGCCGCCGGCGACACCTGGTACCCGTTCTCCTCCTCGTGGTTCGCCACTGCGGCGACGATGGAGGCCAGGTCGGTCCCGGCGACATGGTCCTTCAGGGCCTGATACACGAGCACAGCCCCGATCTGCCCGTGGACCTCCCGGGACACCATGTTGCCCACGTCGTGGAGGTAACCCGACACGCTCGCCAGGTTGGCGGTGTGCTCGTCGAAGCCCACACGGGTCAGGACGTTGTAGCTGATCCGAGCGACCAGGTTGGCGTGGCGAAAGCCGTGCTCGGTGTAGCCCAGCCCCTCCATGACCCGGTCGGCCGCGGAGATGAACCCGGAAAGCTCCGGATTGACCTGGACCGCCTCCAGGCTGACCGCCTCAACCTGGGACTCGGGCCGCTCCCCCGCTGCCGGCGCCCGTTCGGGCGACGGCGCCCGTGGAGCGGCGTCAGCGCTGCCCTTCACGGCCGGCTGCCGGCCTCCTGGTCGAAGCCCTGGTCCTCGGTACCGTCGTCCCCGCCTTCCTCCTCCGGCCCATCGACGAGTCGTTGAGCGATGCCCCGGCGGAGCATGCGCACTTCGGTCCCGGGGGCGATCTCGACGGTGACGGTGTCGTCCTCCTCGTCGATGTCCTTCAGCGTGCCGAAGATCCCGCCCGCCGTCATCACCTCGTCCCCGACCTTCAGGCTCTCGAGGAGGCTCTGTTGCTGGCGCTGTCGCGTGCGGTTGGGCCGAAGGAGCAGGAAGTAGAAGACCCCACCGAGGAGAACAAGGGGGAACAGCAAGCTGAGGAGCGAGCCGCCGGAAGACGATGTTCCGTCAGAGCCCTGAGCGAGGATCTCGATCATCGGTGAACCTCTTCGCGTGGTCGGGACGAACCCGCAGCATACAGGCTCTCGCGGCCCATGCCGGACGAGGGGCTACGAGAGCGGCAGCGGCTCGCGGACGGGTACCCCGAGGTGCGAGTAGGCCCGCTGCGTGGCCACCCGCCCCCTGGGCGTGCGCCTGAGCAGGCCGAGCTGGAGGAGGTACGGCTCGTACACGTCCTCCACCGTGTCGGTCTCCTCCCCCACGGCGGCGGCGAGGGTGGACAGCCCTACCGGACCCCCGCCGAACTTCTCGATCACCGCGGACAGGATGGACAGGTCCAGCTTGTCCAGTCCCTCCTCGTCCACGTCGAACAGCTCGAGGCCTCGCCGGGCCACGTCGGCGTCGATCGCGCCGTCGTGGCGGACCTCCGCGAAGTCCCGGACCCGTCGCAACAGGCGGTTGGCCACCCGGGGGGTGCCACGGGACCTCCGGGAGATCTCCGACGCGCCAGCACCGTCCAACGCCACATGGAGGATACCTGCGGAGCGGCGGAGGATCCTGGCCAGGTCGTCGCGCGAGTAATAGTCCAGCCGTGGCGAGAAGCCGAACCGCTCCCGAAGCGGCAGCGTGATCCTCCCGGGCCGGGTCGTGGCGCCGACCAGGGTGAACCGCGGGAGGTCCAGGCGGATACTGCGGGCGCTCGGCCCCTTGCCCAGGACGACGTCGAGCTTGAAGTCCTCGAGCGCGGGATACAGCACCTCCTCCACCGGACGGGGCATGCGGTGGATCTCGTCTACGAACAGGACGTCGCCCTCCTCCAGGTTCGTGAGGATCGCGGCAAGGTCCCCGGGACGGTCCAGCGCCGGCCCGGACGTTGGGCGGAACCCCACGCCGAGCTCGTTCGCCACGATCCCGGCGAGGGTCGTCTTGCCCAGGCCCGGTGGTCCGGAGAACAGGAGGTGGTCGATGGTCTCCGACCTGGCCTCCGCCCCCTCGATCAGCAGCCCGAGCTGCTCCTTGATCCGCTCCTGGCCAACGAACTCGCGGAGGGTCCGAGGCCGCAGCGCCGCGTCGAACTCCCGCTCGTCGGGGGACAGCTCCGGCTCGACGATCCTGTCCTCCGCCACTAGCCCCGCCCGACATGCTGGAGGGCCTGCCGAAGGAGCTCGTCAACCGGGCGGTCGCCGTCCGCCCGGATCTCCGCCATGGCCTCGCTCGCCTCCGCAGCCGAGAGCCCCAGTGCGAGGAGGGCCTCGCGGACGTCGGCAAGCGGCCCCTCGACCACCACGACGTCACCACCCAGCTTGTCCTTCAAGTCCAACATGACCCGCTGGGCGACCTTCTTGCCCACACCCGGCACCAACGTGAGCGCCGCCACGTCGCCGGCGGCCACGGCCCGGCGGAGTGCCACGGGCGACAGGACCGAGAGGAAGGACAGGGCGAGCTTGGGGCCCACCCCCGTCACCAAGACCAACAGGTCGAACAGCGCGCGCTCCTCGTGGGAAGCGAAGCCGTAGAGCACCATGGAGTCGTCGCGCACCTGCATCCGGGTGTACAGCCTGGCCGGCCGGCCGACGGGAGGCAGCGTTCCGGCGGAGGATGCCGGGATCAGCACCTCATACCCCACGCCCCCCACCGACAGCACCACGCTTCCCCCGGCCTTCTCGGCCACCTCTCCGTGTAGGAAGGAGATCATCGGGCCCCGACAGCCCCGGCGCGCCGCATGCGGGACTGATGGAGGTGACACAGGGCCACGGCGGCCGCGTCGGCCGCGTCGGGCTGCTCGGGCACCCCCTCGACCCGGTGCGCCCGGACCATCGTCAGGCGAACCCGGTCCTTCTCCGCGTTGCCGACCCCGGTGATGGCCATCTTCACCTCGAGCGGCGCGTATTCCTGGACCGGGATCCCGGCTTCGGCCGCGATCAGCAGGACGACGCCGGTGGCCCGGGACACGGACAGCGCGCTCGTCTTGTTCTGACCCCACATCACGGCCTCGACCGCCATGGCCTGGGGACCGTGCGTTCGGATCGCCTCCCGCACCGCCTCCGCCACGCGGCGGAGGCGGTTCGGCTCCGCAAGTCCGGACGGGGTGCGGACGGTGTCCGACCAGAGCACCCGGGCCCGCCCCCCGGCCTCCGACACCGCCGCCAGGCCCGTGGCGGCCAGGCCGGGATCCACACCGAGCACGCACGGTTCGAACATGTGTTCAGACTAGGTTCGAAGCGGTGGCCGAGCAAGCATCTGCCTCTATCTATCCGACCTCCGCCATGACCTCCTCGGGGATGTCGAAGTTCGCGTAGACGTTCTGGACGTCGTCGAGCTCTTCGAGCGCGTCGAGCAGCGCGAGGACCTGGCGGGCCTGGGCCCCCTCCACCGGAACCTGGGACTGCGGCACCATCGTGAGCTCGGCGGACAGCACGGGGATGCCCGATGCCTCGATCACCTCGCGGACCCTCCGAAGGGCGGCGGTATCGGTCGTGATCTCCCACGTGCTCCCGGCGTCGGCGACGTCCTCGGCCCCGGCGTCGAGCGCGATCTCCAGGAGCTTCTCCTCGTCGACGGCCATGGACTTCTCGATCTGCACGACGCCCTTGCGCGTGAACATCCACGCCGTGCTCCCCGGATCGCCGAGGCTCCCGCTGTTCCGGGTGAACGCATAGCGGACGTCCTGGCTGGTCCGGTTGCGGTTGTCGGTGAGGGTCTCCACGATGAGGGCAACGCCTCCGGGGCCGTAGCCCTCGTACGTGACCTCCTCGTAGCGGGCCCCGCCCCCCAGCTCGCCCGTTCCGCGCTTGATGGCACGTTCGATGTTGTCCCAGGGCACGGAGGCATCCCGGGCCTTGTCCACCGCCGAGGCCAGCGTCGAGTTCCCCTCGACGCTGCCCCCGCCCTCCTTGGCCGCGACTTCGACGGCTCGGAGCAACTTGGCGAACGCGTTGCTGCGCTTGGCGTCCGCCGCCGCCTTCTTGCGCTTGATCGTGCTCCACTTGGAATGTCCGGACATCTATGCCTTCCCCGCGACGTACTCGTGCAACCGGGTCTCACCGGCCAGCTCAGGGTGGAAGGATGCCACCACGAGGTTCCCCTGCTCCAGGACCACCGGATGCCCCTCGTGCCGGGCGAGTACCCTCACATCGGGTCCCACGTCCTCGACCATCGGTGCCCGGATGAACACCGCCTTGACCGGATGATCGATTCCGTCCACCCCGACGTCCGACTCGAAGGAATCGACCTGCCGCCCGTACGCATTCCGGCGGACGGTGATGTCCACCAGGGACAACAGCGGCTCGCCTCCATCGACACGCTCGGCCATCACGATCATGCCGGCGCAGGTCCCGAGCATCGGCATCCCGTTGGCGGCCCGGTCGCGGATCGGTTCCACCAGGCCGGCACTCGCGGCGAGCTTGCCGATCGTGGTCGACTCCCCGCCCGGGATGACCAGCAGGTCGACCTGGGCCAAGTCGTCGGGCCGGCGGACCTCGACCGGCGCGATGCCGAGGTCGGCGAGGACGTGCGCGTGTTCGCGGAAGTCGCCCTGGAGCGCGAGGACACCGCCCTTCATGGCCCTTCCATCATATGGGCCGCGTCAGAGCAGATGGTCGGGACCGACGCGGCGGACGTCCCGTTCACCAGCCGCGGACCTGGAGAAGCCCCTCCTCGCCGAGCTCCTTGATGTCCAGGCCGTGCATCGGCTCGCCCAGACCCTTCGACACCTTGGCCAGGACATCGGGGTCGTTGAAGTGGGTCGTGGCCTCGACGATTGCCCGGGCCCGGACGCCGGGATCCTCGGATTTGAAGATGCCCGAGCCCACGAACACACCGTCCACCCCGAGCTGCATCATCAGCGCCGCGTCGGCCGGCGTAGCCAGGCCGCCCGCGGCGAAGTTCACCACCGGCAACCTGCCGGCCGCCGCCACGTCTCGTACGAGCTCGACCGGCGCGCCGAGCTCCTTGGCCGCCGAGACGTACTGCTCCGGGCGGAGGGTCTGGAGCCAGCCGGTCTGGCGGAGCATCGCCCGCTGGTGGCGCACGGCCTCCACCACGTTGCCCGTGCCGGCCTCACCCTTGGTCCGGATCATGGCCGCGCCCTCGGCTAGCCGCCGGAGGGCCTCGCCCAGGTCCCGTGCCCCACAGACGAACGGCACGGTGAACGCCCACTTGTCGATGTGGTGCTCCTCGTCGGCCGGCGTGAGCACCTCGCTCTCGTCGACATAGTCCACGCCCACCGACTGGAGGATCTGGGCTTCGGCGAAGTGCCCGATGCGCGCCTTGGCCATCACCGGGATGGTCACCGCGCCCATGATCTCCTCGATCTTGGCGACGTCGGCCATCCGGGCAACGCCCCCGTCCCTGCGGATGTCGGCGGGGACCCGCTCCAGCGCCATGACGGCGCACGCCCCGGCGTCCTCGGCGATCTTGGCCTGCTCGGCGTTGGTCACGTCCATGATGACCCCGCCCTTCAGCATCTCGGCCAAGCCCGACTTCACCCGGAAGGTGCCGGTCTCGCGATCCACGGTTTCCTCCTGCCCGCTGCTCAGGGCTTCAGTCTACCGCCGGACCCCGAGCGGCCAGAGGTGTGGCCGGTCCTACCGGTCTGCCTGCACGCTGATCGTGCTCGGCAGGAGCTCCACCCAGGTGACGCCGGGCGCGAGGGCGATCTGCCTGCCGGCCTTGGTGGCGAACGTGGTCACGTCCTTCAGGGTCTCGCGCTCCCACCGGCCGATGACCATCCGCCCGTCCCGGAACACGTAGGCCCTGCCCGAGCCGGTCAGCTCGACCTCGGGCGAATGGTTGCCGGCCGCGTCGACGATCGGCCCGCTGCTGACCTCGACCTGCATGACCACCACGTTCGCCGCGCGGACCTGGGTACCGTCCTCGAGCACGTGGGGGACGGTCCCGTGGGACCGGAGCCAGGCCGACTGCGTTTTGCTCCATGCCCAGAACACGTCGGAGTAGGAGGAGAACGCCAGGTGCACGGTGCGGGCCTTGCGAGACGGTCCGACCTCGGGATCGTACGAGAAGACGGGTGCGGGAGCGCCGTCCCGCGACTTCGCGGCCTTCCACAGCTGCCGGGCGGACGTGTACAGGTTGTGCGGAGCCGCGCGGCTGTCGTCGCGGCTGTACGCGGAGATGGCGATGTCGTAGCTCATGTCGATCACGCCCGCCCGGTCGATGGCCCGCACCACCGGAGCCTGGCCGCCGGCGAAGCCCATCACTGGGTGGCCGAACTGGACCAGGACCTTGGGATCGGTGGTCCGGCCGCTCCGCACCGGCCCAACCCTCCCCGCGTTGTGGCACTGGTACACCACGATGAACCTGGTGATCCCACCCTCCACGGGTTCCTCGTAGACGACGTCGGCCCGATCCAGGCCGGCCTGGGGCCGGGCGTCCGGGAGGTTCTCCACCTTGATGGCGAGCGCAGGGCGGTCGGGGACCTGGCCATGGGGGGCCGGCTCCCCCGTGAGGGGGCACTGCGGGGGCGGCGGCGGCTCGGCCAGGCCGACCCTGGACATGGCGTCCTGCACGAAGGCCGGAGCCCGGTTGGGGAAGATGACGAAGTAGCCGACGGCGGCGAGCGCCAGGACCGCGACGGTCGACGCCCCCGCCGCGACCTTTCCGCGACGGGTCAAGCTCAATGGACCTCCATGTGGTTCGAGTGGGTATCGGGGGGCCTGCGGGGCACCGGCCGTACGCCGGACCGCAGGATGCTACCCGCCGGCGGGGCCTCCCTCAACGAGGTGCGGCAAGAACGTCACATCTCCTCGAGGCGGCGGATCCGATCCTCGATCGGCGGGTGGGTGGAGAACAGCCGTTCCAGGGGGCCCATCCGCTCGCCCTGGATCCGCGACGGCTGGTTCAGCCACAGGTGGGCCGTGGCGTTGTTCGCCGAGCGCATGGGGATGCTGCTGGCGGCGGCGATCTTCTTGAGCGCGGCCGCCAGTCCGGGCGGGTATCGGGTGAGCATCGCCCCCTGGGCGTCCGCCAGGTACTCGCGTTGCCGCGACATGGCGAACCGCACGACCTGCCCAACGATCGGCGCAAGGATCAGCAACACCAACCCCGCGGCGAACAGGATGGCCTCGGCTGGGCCTCCCCCCCGGTCGTTGCCCCGACGCCCACCCACCCCGCCCCACCACAGGGCGCGCGTGAAGAACTCGGAGATCAGGACGACGGCACCGACAAGCGTCGCCACGATGGTTCCGACCAGCATGTCGCGGTCCAGGACGTGGGACATCTCGTGCGCCACCACCCCCTCCAACTCCACCCGGTTCATCGCGTCCAGCAGCCCCTGCGTCACCGCGATCGAGGAGTGCTCGGGGTCGCGCCCGGTCGCATACGCGTTCGGGGCCTGTTCCGGCACGATGTACACGCGGGGCTTGGGGATCCCCGCTGCGATGGCGAGTCCCTCGACGATGTTGTGGAGTCGGGGTTCCTGTTCTGGTGTCACCTCGCGCGCACGGGTGGAGGCCAGCACGATCCGGTCGCCGTAGAAGTACGAGCCGGCCGACATGGCGACGGCGAGGGCGATGCCGAAGATCAGCCAGACCGGACCCTGCTGGGTGATGAGCCCGATCGCGTAGCCCACCACCCCAAGCAGCAGGATCGCTCCTAGGATGAGGACGACCGACTTCCGCCGGTTCGACGCGATCTGCTCGTACACGGACTATGGGTGGGTGAGGTCCACCTGGACGGGGCCGCGGATCGGATCCTCGATGTCGAAGAATTCCCGAGGCGTGAACCCGAAGACCTTCGCGACCACGTTCGAGGGCACGGCCTGGATCCGCGTGTTCAACAGCATCACCTGGTCGTTGTAGAACTGCCGGGCGTAAGCGATCCTCGACTCGGTCCCGGTCAGCTCCTCCTGGAGGGCCAGGAAGTTCTGGCTCGCCTTCAGGTCGGGGTAGTTCTCCGCCACCGCCATCAGGCGCCGGAGGCCCGCCGTGAGCTGGTTCTCGGCCTGCGCCTGGTCGCCCACGGTCGACGCGCCGATGGCCTGGGAGCGAGCCGCCGCCACCTGCTCGAACAGCTCGCGCTCGTGCGCGGCGTAGCCCTTCACCGTCTCCACGAGGTTGGGGATGAGGTCGTACCGTCTGCGGAGCTGCACGTCGATCTGTGACCAACCGTTGTCTACTCGGTTTCGCAGCGAGACCAGGCGGTTGAACAGGTAGATGGCGTACAGGAGGACGAGGACGACGAGGGCGACGGCGATCCAAAGTGCCGACATGCGCCTATCGTAGCGCCAGGGCCTCCCGATACGCGGCCTCGATCTGCCCGGCGACGACCGCCCAGTCGTACCGCGCGGCCGTGGTTCGGCCGGCGTGGGCCATGGTCCGTGCCAGCGCGGGATCGTCGATCACCTTCGCCGCCGCGTCGGCCACCGCACGCGGGTCGCCCGCCCGCACCAGGAAGCCCTCCCGCCCGTCGCGCACGACCTCGTCGTAGCCGGGGATCTGGCTGGCCACGACTGGCAGCCCGCCGGCCATGGCCTCGAGGAGGACATAGCCGAAGCTCTCTCCGCCAACCGAGGGCGCGACCAGCAGGTCACATGCCGCGTAGTACCGAGGGAGCTGCTCGTGGGGCACGGTACCGAGCATCGTCACGTGGTCGCGCAGCGACGGCTTCAGGCGCTCGGCCGCCGCTCGTTCCTCTCCGTCGCCCGCGACGACCAGCCGGATGTCCGGCCGTCCCTGCGCGAGCAGGCGGAACGCCTCCACGGCAACCGAGAATCCCTTGCGTCGGTGGAGCCGCCCCACGAACAGGAGCCTGCGCCCTGGACCGAGGTCGGCGGGTTCCGCCGCGGCGAAGGAGGCGACGTCCAGCCCGTTCGCCACGACCCGGAACTCCCCTCCCAGCCGTGTGCGCGCGAACGCCGCCGCTCGCTCGGACACGGCGATCCGAACGGCGAGCCTGCGGACGATCCTTCTTAACATCGGCGTGGCCAGATCGAACAGCAGGGACCGCTCCGCTCCCGAGTGGAACGTGGCCACTACCGGAGCGCGCGAGGACAGCGTTGCCCACATCGAGGTGCTCGGAGTGAGCGGCTCATGCGCATGCACGACGTCGGGCCCGAACGCGAGCAGCAGCCGGCGAACCGGTCGCACCGACCACGGGCGAGGGTCGATCGGGGCGGTCGACCGGTTGTACGGCACCTCGACCGGTCGTCCCACCGCCTGAACCCAAGGTTCGGCCGGCCGGCTCCGGGACGGCGTCAACACGAGCACCTGGTGCCCCCGCCCTCGGAGCCGCTCCCCCAGCTCCCGGACGTGCACCTGGACACCGCCCGGGGAGTCCCAGGCATAGGGGCAGGACAGGGCGACCCTCACGGGTCCCGGCCGCCCCTCCCGACGGGCCCGAGCCGGTTGTGCCAGGCGGGCTGGAACATGTGCCAGTCCACCGGCCGGGCCGCGATGGCCCGTTCGAACTCCGTGGCCATCCTTCGCGTGAGGGCGGTCACGTCGGTCCGCATGTCACCGGTCCGCTCGATCTCCAGGGCGCCGCCAACCCGGATCTTCCATCCGTTGTCGGTGGTCCACACGGGACAGACGAGCAGCGGCGCTCCGGTCGACAGTGACAGCAGCGCCGGCCCAACCGGGAGCCTTCGGGGCGCACCGAACATGTCAACCTCGACCCCTCGCCCCGTGAGGTCCCGGTCCGCCACCAGTGCCACGATCCAGTTCTGGCCGAGCAGCGCACCGAGCTGCTGCCCGACGTGCCCGTCCTTGGTGAGCGGGATGATCTTGATCCCCAGGGCCTCGCGATGTTCCAGGAACAGCTCGAACAGCTTCCTCGGCCGCAGCTCCTCGGCCACGGACGCGATCCGATAGTCGTTGGCCGCCAGCCATCGCCCGGCAACGTCCCAGTTCCCCATGTGGGGCAGGACCGTGATGCAGCCCTTGCCACCTTCGAGGGCCCGGTCGATGTTGTCGACCCCCTCCGTGACCATGCGCGCATTCAGCTCGGCCACGGGCATGACCCGGGCCCGAAACGTGTCGAACCAGTACCTCGCGTAGAGCGAGAACGCCTCCTTCGTGGCCGATACGACCAGGTCGGACCCGGGCTCCTGCCCCAGGACCATGGCCTGGTTCGCCGCGACTGTGGCGCGCACACCGGGGAGCAGGCGGAAGGCCAGGCGCCCGAAAGCATCGAACGCACGGCGCCCGGCTCGCTCCGGCAACGTCCTTGCCAGCCAGGCGACCAGGCGGAACGACCAGAGGGCCAGCAGTTCCCTTGGGGTCTCGACGCTCAGGCCCGCTCCTCCTTCGCCACCTGGCTGGTCCGTACGAGTGCCGCGAGCCCCATCACCGATGCCAAGGTCCACAGCGCCACACCGAGCCCATCGACGAGGAGGCCGGCCGAGATCAACCCGTAGCGGAGCCCCCGGGTGATCGAGCTCTCGCCCACGCCGTAGCCGAGCGAAGCGCCGCGGGCTCGGACGTAGGACGCGAGGAAGCTCGCCCCGAGCGCCACGAGCGCGCCAACCGCGATCCACGGGTCCGTGGCCCGGTATGCCCAGGCGATGGCCGCGAGGATGGCTCCGTCGTACACCCGATCCAGGTACGAGGCGACCGTTCGTTCGAGTGTCGCCCCGGGACCGAGCATCATCGGATCGGCCGCCAGGAGGATGGCACCGGCCGCCAGAGCCCCCAGGCCCGCACCGATCGGCCGGCCCGTGAGCATCTGCCAGGTCGCGATCCCTACCGCGCCCGCCGCCGCGATCGCGACCACCACGAAGGCCACGCGCCTTCTGGCCTGCGCGTTCACCGAGACCGACACCGCGGCGAGCGTATCACCGCGTTCGAAGCGGCCCGAAGGAGCCTCGCCCCGCCGCGCTAGAATCCTCGGGTTCATTCCGCACCTGCCGATCCGCGCCGAAAGGCCCGCCGGTGAAGACGTACGAACCCACGAACATCCGCAACGTCCTCCTCGCCGGTCACGGGGGTGCCGGGAAGACGACACTGGTCGAAGCCATGCTCTTTGCCTCCGGCACCGTCACCCGCATGGGCAAGGTGGAGGACGGAAACACGGTCTCTGACTTCGAGCCCGAGGAGGTCAAGAAGGGACTGAGCGTCTCTCTCGCCATGGCCCCGGTCGAGTGGAACGACGTCAAGGTGAACGTCCTCGACGCGCCCGGATACGCGGACTTCGTCGGCGACCTGCGATCGGCCATCCGGGCCGTCGATGCCGTGCTCCTGGTGGTGTCGGCGGTGGAGGGGGTCGAGGTCCAGACCGAGGTGGCGTGGGAGCTCGCGGTCGAGGCGGGACTGCCGCGGGCCATCCTGGTCAACAAGCTGGACCGGGAGCGGGCCTCGTTCGAACGCACCCTGGAGCAGCTCGTTGGTGCCTTCGGCACGCAGGTCGCGCCGCTCGAGCTTCCGCTCGGCGAGGAGCACGAGTTCGAGGGCATCGCGGACCTCCTCACGCGACGAGCGTTCCGTTACGGCTCCGGACCCCGGGCGGAGGAAGGACCGTGGCCCGACGACATCTCCGGCAAGGCCGACCCCTTCCGGGAAAAGCTCATGGAGGCGGTGGCCGAGTCCGACGACGCGCTCATCGAGAAGTACCTGGAGCAGGGAGAGCTGTCCGAGGTCGAGGTCGTCCAGGGGGTGAAGAAGGGATTCGCCGAGGCCCGGATCGCGCCGGTGCTGGTGGCGGCGGCGGCGCGGCCCATCGGTGCGGACCGGGTGCTCCAATTCATCGTGGACGAGTTCCCATCGCCCGTTGACCGAGGACCGATCACGGTCGTGTCGAAGTCCGGCGAGGAGAAGCAGCGAACCTGCGATCCCTCACAGCCGCTCACCGCCCTGGTGTTCAAGACGGTCTCCGACCCGTATGTCGGCCACATCACGATGTTCCGCGTGTTCTCGGGCACGATGCGCCCGGACTCCGCCGTGTACAACGCCACGAAGGGCACGGACGAGCGGGTGGGGCAACTGTTCTCCCTCCGAGGCAAGGAACACGACTCCATGGCAGAGGTGCCGGCCGGCGACATCGGTGCCGTGGCCAAGCTGTCGCACACGACGACCGGCGACGTGTTCTCCACCAAGGACGACGCGGTGAAACTCCCTTCGATGGAGATGCCGGAGCCGCTGCTGGCCTACGCCATCGCCCCAAAGACCAAGGGAGATGAGGACAAGCTCTCCACCGCGCTCTCGCGTCTGCGCGAAGAGGACCCCACATTCCGCGTCGAACGCTCGGACGAGACGCACGAGACCGTGGCCTACGGGATGGGCGAGGCCCACCTCGAGGTGATGATGGAGCGGATGAAGCGGAAGTTCGGCGTCGAGGTCACGACCGCACCGGCCAAGATCGCGTACCGCGAGACCGTCCGGGGCCCGGGGAAGGGCCTGGGCCGCCACGTCAAGCAGACCGGCGGCCACGGCCAGTTCGGAGTGGCCAGCGTCGAGATCGAGCCCCTCCCTCGAGGTTCGGGGTTCGAGTACCAGGACAAGATCTTCGGCGGCGCGATCCCCCACCAGTTCATCGGATCGGTGGAGAAGGGCGTCGTGAAGGCAATGCAGGAAGGGGTCCTCTCCGGCAACCCCATGGTCGACGTTCGGGTCACGCTGGTCGATGGGAAGTTCCACACGGTGGACTCCTCCGATATGGCCTTTCAGATCGCGGGATCGCTGGCCATGAAGGACGCCGCCCAGCAAGCTGGCGTGGTACTGCTCGAGCCCATCGTGGAGCTCGAGATCGTCGTGCCGGACGATCACACCGGCGACGTGATGGGAGACCTGAACTCCAAACGCGCCAAGATCCAGGGGATGGAATCCGCCGGACCCGGCAAGCAGCGGATCAAGGCCCAGGTCCCCCAGGCGGAGGTGGCCCGCTACGCGATCGACCTCCGTTCCCTGACCGGTGGCCGGGGAGCCTTCAGCATGAAGTTCTCCCATTACGAGGAGGTGCCGTCGCACCTCGCCGATCGGCTGATCGCCGAGGCCCAGAAGGCCAAGGACGAGGCAAAGAAGTAGCGCCCGTTACCGCTCGCCTGATCGTTGGAATCGAGCGGCGAGTTTGCGGTAGGTCTCCTCGAGCAGCTCGGGCAGGACCCGGGTCTGCCCCACCACCGGCATGAAGTTCGTATCGCCGTTCCACCGGGGGACGACGTGCCAGTGCACGTGGTCGGGTATGCCGGCGCCCGCCACCCGCCCAAGGTTCATTCCCATGTTGAACCCGTGCGGCTCCATCTCCTCCCGCAGGGCGCGGAGCGAGCGTTTCAACAGTCCGTCCAGGTCCGAGAGCTCATCGTCGTGGAGATCCTCGAAGTCGCCGGTGTGCCGGAACGGTGCGGCCATCAGGTGACCGGGGTTGTACGGGAAGGAGTTCATGAGCACGAATCCCCGCTCACCTCGAGCCAGGATCAGCGTGGCTGCGTCGTCGCCCTTGGCCGGAATGTCGCAGAAGATGCATCCGCCCGGCTCGCCCTTCGCCGCCTCGATGTACTCCATCCGCCATGGCGACCACAGCCGTTCCACCGCGGCTAGTCTCCGAACCGGCTCTGCTGGAGCGAGCGGGTGCCGGCCTCCTCGACCAGCGCCCGGACGAACGCCTCGAGCGCCACGTCCCTTGCCTCGGCGCCCGACCGGTCGCGGACGGTGATCTTTCCACCTTCCATCTCGCGGTCCCCGATGACCAGCGTGTACGGGACCTTCATGAGCTGCGCCGCCCGCACCTTCTTTCCGACGGTCTCGCCGCTCGCATCGAGGAAGGGCCGGAGGCCAGAAGCCCGAAGCTTCTCCCCCAACTCTCGCGCGTGCTCCACGTGCCGGTCGGCCACCGGCACCAGCCACACCTGCTCGGGGGCGAGCCACAGCGGGAAGGCTCCGGCGTAGTGCTCGATCAGCACGCCGGAGAACCGCTCCAAGGAGCCGAGGATCGCCCGGTGGATCATCACGGGGCGATGGCGATCGTTGTCCTCGCCGACGAACTCCATGTCGAACCGCTCGGGCAGGGCGAAGTCGACCTGCACCGTCGTGAGCTGCCACAGGCGCCCGATGGCGTCGCGGAAGTGGAAGTCCACCTTCGGGCCGTAGAACGCCCCCTCCCCCTCGGCCACCGTGTACTCGAGCCCGCTCTTGTCGAGGGCGTTGGTCAGGGCCTGGGTGGCGCTGGCCGCCATCGCCTCGTCAACGATCGACTGCTCAGTCGGGAGCGTCGACAGCGTCACCACGGGCTGCTCGAAGCCGAACGTGCGGTGGATCTCGAGCGTGAGGTCGAACACGGCGAGGATCTCGTCGATCAGCTGGTCCTCCCGGCAGATGATGTGCGAGTCGTCCATGGTCATCCCCCGGACTCGCAGCAGCCCGTGGACCACGCCGGCACGCTCGTACCGGTACACGGTGCCGAGCTCGGACAGTCGCATCGGCAGATCCCGGTACGAACGCACCTGTGACTTGTAGATCAGGACGTGGAACGGACAATTCATCGGCTTGACGAAGTACTGGTTGCCCTCGCCGTCGTCCATGACCGGGTACATGTTCTCGATGAACTTCGCCGTGTGTCCCGAGGTGTCCCACAGCACGCGTCGGGCTAGATGGGGCGTGACCACGAGGTCGTAGCCCCGCTCGAGATGGAGGTCGCGGACGTAGTCCTCGAGTTGCTTGCGGAAGATCCCCCCACGCTGGTGCCACACGACGAGCCCGGGACCCAGCTCCTCGGGGAAGGAGAAGAGGTCCAGCTGGCGCCCGAGCTTCCGGTGGTCGCGGCGCTCGGCCTCCTCCACGCGGTGGAGATACGCCTCCAGGTCCTTGTCGGTCGGCCACGCGGTCCCGTAGATCCGCTGGAGCATGGGACGGGACTCGTCGCCCCGCCAGTACGCCCCGGCCAGCTTCAGCAGTTTCAATGCGCCGAGCCGGCCGGTCGATGGCACGTGCGGGCCCCGGCACAGGTCGGACCACTCGCCGCACCGATAGACCACCACCGTGTCGGCGCCGGCGCCCTCCGCCTCGTCGAGGCCCTCGATGATCTCTCGCTTGTACGGCTGCTCCGCGAACCGCTCGAGCGCCTGTTGACGCGATAGCTCTTCCCGGACGAAGGGCTGGTCCCCCGCCCGGATCTCGGTCATCCGAGCCTCGATCCGCGGCAGGTCGTCCGGCGTGAGCGGCTGCGAGAGCTCGAAATCGTAGTAGAACCCGTCCTCGATCGGGGGGCCGATCGCGTACTTCGCGCCGGGGATCAGGTCGCATACGGCCTGAGCCATCACGTGCGCCGTGGAATGCCGAAGGACGTGCAGCCCGTCGGGCTGGTCCGCGGCCACGGGCTCCACGGTTCCGTCGCCGCCCGGGACGAACGACAGGTCCACCAGCTCGCCGTCGAACCGGGTGACGATCGCCCCCGGAGGCAGGATCGAGCCGATCGGCTCGCCCTCGGGGAGCGCGACGCGCTGGCCGTCGGGGAGCTCGATCTGCGGCATGGGCAGCCATGATAGCCGCACGGGCTCGCGCTCCTGGGCGTTTGTGTCCCGCCAGCCGCCGGTGGCGGCCTACTCGTAGGAGATGGCCCGAAGGACGTTCAACTTGGCCGCCCGACGGGCCGGGAGGATCGCCGCCAGTACGCCCGCGAGGCCCGCGAGGGCCAGATACAGGACGAGCTGCCCGCCAGGGATCCGAAGCTCGGTGACGCCCTGGGACGCCAGCGCTTGCTGAAGGGACCAGCCGAACGCGACGCCGATGGCGATGCCCAACACCGCGCCGAGGATGGCGATGATTACCGACTCCCACCGGATCATCGAGCGCACCTGTCGCCGGCTCATGCCCACCGCTCGCAGGAGGCCGAGCTCGCGGGTCCGCTCGAAGATGGAAAGGCCGAGGGTGTTCACGATGCCGAACAACGCGATGAGGATGGCCATGGCGAGCAGCGCGGTGATCAGCCCGACCAGCTGGTTGATGAACCCGGCCTGCTTGTCCCGGAACGCCGTCTGGTCCTGGACTTCGATGTTGCCGAAGCTCCTGGTGGCGTCCTCGATCGCCCGTTGCACCGTCTGCGGGTCCGCTCCGGGCTGGAGCTTCACCATCACGAACGAGTCGAGCTGCTCGGGGAAGTACTTCTCGTACGTCCCGATCGAGACGACGTAGTTGCCCACGAGCCGGTTCTCGGCGTAGGTGCCGCCGATCCTCAGCGGAGTCCTGCCGACGGTTCCGAACGCTGCGGGCAGGGTGTCGCCAGGGACCCAGCCGTTCTTCGTGGCCACGTCGTCGAACACCAGCACGTCCCCATCCGCCAACGATTGGATGGTCCCGGGCGACTCCTTCAGCGAGGTAACCTGCTCGACCGTGGATGGATCGACGGCGGTCAGGAACGCCGTCGATCCGTTCACTCGGAACCCGCCCTGGCGGAACTCCGAGGCGGCCGCCACGCCCGGCACCTCACTGACCTTCGCCGCGGCGTCCGGACTGAACGACACGAACGAGGACGTCGACAGGACGAGGTCGGCCTTCAGCGTGTCGTTGAGCGCCGCGTCGAACGACGCCTTCAGCGAGGCCGCGAGTATGGCGACCATCGCCACCAGCCCCAGCCCGATCATCAGCGCTGAAGCCGTGGAGGCAGTGCGGCGGGGGTTGCGCATGGCGTTCTCCCGCCCCAGCTTGCC
>JBIOXZ010000206.1:0-2767 GCA_044869895.1 Actinomycetota bacterium
GCGATGGCGGCCTCATTCTCGCCCTTGGCCGCCTTGGCGTCCCCGAGCCCCACATGCGCATCCGCGTAGTGCGGCCTGAGCGTGATCGCCCGCTGGTAGGCCTCGATCGCCTGGTCGAACAGCCGGCGCGGGCTGGAGAGGAAGAGATCCCCGAGCGCCTTGAACGGCTCCGGAATGCCGGCGTCCACCTGGGTCGCGGCCCGGAACTGCGCCGCCGCCTTCCAGCGGTTCCCGAGGACGAGGTGCACGGCGCCCAGGTGGTAGTGCGCCAGCGCGAAGGTCGGGTCGACCTCGACCGCCCGGGCCAGGAGCTCGGCGGCCCCCTCGTTCCCTTCCTGCGTCCCGCCGAGCGCCGAGCGGCGACCCTTGGCAAAGGCTTCGAACGCCGTGAGGTTGGTCGTGGGCTTGGCCGCCGCGACCAGGCGATCGACCTCGTCCGCCTTGAGTCCGAGGTTGAGCGCCTTGGCGTACGACTGGATGAGCGTGGCCTGAGTCTCGATCAGCTTGTCGCTGGCGCCACGGACTGGATCCAGCGCCTGGCTCTGCCCCGTCTTCACGTCGATCAGTCGGGGCGTGATCGTGATCCCGTCGTCGGCCGTCCGCTGGTAGTCGCCCAGGAACACGAGCTCGGCCTTGACGGCGCGCGCGAGGGTGAGCGGGGACCGATCGGCGGCACCCTCCACGGCGGGCGCGCGGGCCGCTTGCATGGCCCGGCTCCGATCGATGGGCAGGAGCGCGGGCGTGCCCTGAGCGGCCACGAAGAGTGCCTCGGCGATGGCTTCGCCGAACCATGCGTCCGTCTCGGTCGCCTGGTACGGCAAGATCAGCACCGGCCTGGGCTTCGCCCACGCGGTCCCCCCGAGTGCCGCCCAGAGGGCACACGTCGCGAACAGCCCCACCATCGGCCCTCGCATTCGCTGGACCCGGCGTCCGGTGTGTCTGGCCATCGTGGCTACCTCCTTGTTCTCCACCACGCGAGCCGCGCGAGAGCGGGGCCGACCCGGCGCATCGCGATCTCCGGCACGAGCGCCAGCGTCACGAGCCCCACCAGCCAGGGCCACAGGTCGGTCGGGATTCGGGAGCGGCGCCGGTTCAGCGTGAAGACCTCCTTCGGATCGCCCAGCGGACCGCCCCCGGTCAGCTCGCTCACCTCCCGCAGGAAGCCCTCGTCGGCGCCCAGCTCGCGGTACTCCTGCGAGTAGGGCACGACCGTGCCGACGATCTGCGAGCCGAACATCTGCTGCTCCCGGCGGGTTGTCAAGCCGGCCAGGTACACGCCTTCGTCCCGGGCCGCGAAAGTGCCGCGGTACCGGCCGGGCGCGACCTGCTCCAGCTCGACCACCGACTGCCGCTTGTCGGGATTTACCACCCCGAGTTGGCCGTCCAGGAAGTTGATGAACTCTCCCTTCTGGTCGATCCCGTCGACGCTGACGACCGCCTGGCCGTCCCGCCGGTCTACGCTGACCGTGGTGTCACTCCGGGTGTTCGCGCGGAGTGTCCAGCGAACGACCTGAGCCCAGAACTTGTTGTAGTCGCGCCACCGGAGCCAGAGGATGCCCCACTTTGCCTTGGCGTCGGCCGTGAAGGCCACCGACCGTCCAAGGCCGTATCGCCAGGCCGCCATAAGCGGGTCCTCCTGATGGGTCATGAGGACCTGGTCGGCGGTGCCCTTGATGCTGGTCGCGACGTAGCCGCCGAGGGGCGGCGCCTTCGGCCAGTCGATGTCCTGGATCGCCTCGTGGTGGGGCCCCGTCACGATGGGCCGGAAGGGCTGCTCGATCAGCGACGCCTTCGAGGCGAGCTGCGTCTCCAGCGTGAAGATCCGCGGGACCGTGCTGGTCTCCTCGGTGAAGTAGAACCGACCCCGCCCCCACTTGGAGACGTCGCTCATCAGCTGGACGTCGGCGTCGGAGCCGATGGCGACTCCCGACACCGTGATCTTATCCTTCACCATGCGGCGGATGAGAGCAGCGAAGTCGCCGCGGGTCATCTGCCCGTCGGACAGGAAGATCACGTGCTTGAGTAGCGCATCGCGGTCGAAGAGCGCCTTGTACCCCTCGCGCACCGCCGGGTAGCCGTCGGTGCCTCCTCCGGCCTTGATCGCCGAGATCTCGCGATGGATCGCCTGCTTGTTCTTCGCCGCCTGGATGGGTACGTGCCACACGAACTCGGTGTCGAACGAGAGGACGCCGACCTCGTTCCGCTCGTCGAGGAGGTCGACGACCAGGTGGGCGGATTCCTTGGCAACCTCGAGCTTGTTGATCTTGTCGTTGTCCTTCATGCCCATCGCCATGGAGCCGGACCGGTCGATCACGAGCATGACCGCGAGGCTCGGGATCTCGACCTTCTGCTTCACCTCCATGGTGACCGGCAGAGCCTCCTCGACGGGGGTGCGGTAGAAGCCACCGAGGCCGAAACTCTCCTCGCCGCCGATCATGATCAGCCCGCCGCCCTGGTCACGGACGTAGTCGCGGACGAGCGTCATCTGCTGGCGCGTCATCTTCAGCGAGGACACGTTCGACAGAATGACCCCGTCGTATTTGTCGAGCGCGGCCATCGTCGAGGGCAAGCTCTCGGGCCCGACGAGCCGCACGTCGATGTACTGGGAACGGAGGGCGTTGGCCAGGTTCTGCGCCTGCGCCTCTTCCTTGTCGACCAGGAGCACCTGCGGCTTGCCGCGGACCACGGTGATCCCGATCGCGCGGTTGTTCTCCTCGATGACGTCGCCCTCGACCTCGATCAGCGCCTGGTAGACGTGGACCCCGGC
>JBIOXZ010000207.1:0-6568 GCA_044869895.1 Actinomycetota bacterium
GGTGACCATCGTCGCTCACCTCCCATTGAGGCTACACCAGGTCGATTCAGAGAGGTGAGGCGCCCAATTCAGCGGCTAGGCACGGAGCACGCCGGCTTCCCGCCTCGATGTAGGACTGTTCCCCCACAACAAGAGCCCAGTCTTCTCGCATGGGACCACCAACTTTCGTTCGATTGACACGCGGCAAGTGGGTGGACTAGGTTCGTTTCGCTTCCGATCTCGACGAGGCGCGAGTTTGTCGCGCCCTGGGATCCCCCCGTCCCCATCCCAAGGGGACCTGATCGAAGGGAGGTTGGATGCGACGGACCCTCATCGCAGCGATGGTGCTCGCGGTGGTCGCCGCGCTCTCGTTCCCGGCCACCGGCTACGCGAAGCCCGGAGCGGCACACGCGCCCCGCGGACCTGGCTCCGACACGTTCGACCCGGGCCCCGACGTGCATGCGAAGATATTCAAGCAAGCGGGCGCCCCCGTCGTTCCGAGGGCGAACGCACCGAGGGTGGGTGACGTCCGCACCTGGCTCGGCCTGGACGACGCCGAGGGCTTCTATCCGAAGAGCTACCAGCTCCGCGCCGTGGGGGATCACATCGAGGTGTGGACCGCGACGGGTACGTCGACGTTCGCGGGCATCACGTCGACGGATCTCAGCTTCCAGGACGGGGACTGCCGCAACGGCGTCCGCACGACGGTCACGGACGAGCAGGTCGACTACCTGGTCGATCAGTTCGACGGCACCATCTATCCGACGGAGTCGGAGCTGTTCAGCGTGCCCCCGGATCGGAACGGCTTCAAGGCGACTGCGACGAAGGTGTTCCATGTCTCCAGCAACTACTACCGGGGCGACGGCGACGACATCGTGGTCCTCGTCGACAACGTCCGCGACGACAACTTCAAGGACCTCAACAACACCCAGGGGTTCTCGTACATCGCGGGGTTCTTCTCCTCGGGTCTCAACGGGTTCTTCAACCGCAACATCATGACGATCGACGCGTTCGATTGGCTGCACCGCACCGGCGCGAACCCGCCGAACGAGCCGGTTCCAGGCGACAACTGCGCGAGCGCCCCGGCCCGTCCGTTCCTCTACGAGGGCGTCTTCGCGCACGAGTATCAGCACCTGCTGCTCTCGTACGTGGACCCGGCCGAGACCACCTGGCAGAACGAGGGGCTGTCGGACACGGCGATCGCGCTGACCGGCTACGGCGACCCCGCCGCGCCGATCACCGATCTGCACTTCGACTCCCACATCCAGTGCTTCCAGGGGTACAACAGCGTCCTCACCGACGCGAACCCCAACCCCAGACCCGGAGGACCCGAGAACTCGCTGACCCTCTGGGGCGACCAGGTCTTCGACCACGAGCAGGAGATCCTGTGCGACTACGGAGCGGCTTACAGCTTCCTCCTGTGGCTCGCCGATACTTACGGTGACGAGGTCCTGACCCGCCTGCACAACGACGCCGCGAACCACGGCTTCGAGGCGATCCAGGCAGTCTTGGACGACCTGGACCCCGGCACCACGGTGGGCGAGGCAGTCGACACCTGGCAGGCCACGATGGCCCTGGACGCGGTCCTCGACGACGGGGGGTCGTTGTCCGGCGGGGACGCCGGCCTGTACCAGGTGGACCGGCTCGGGGCATCGATCAACTGGGAGACAGGTGCTCCGGACAACGACGCCTACGACACGCCCGGTGCACCGCCGAACGGCGGCGACTTCGTGCGTCTGATGGATGGCGCAGGCGGGTTCCTGGCGGCCGGTGACGTGACGTCGGTCGAGTTCCAGGGGGTAGCCGACCTCCCACCGTTGCCCATCGCCTGGGAGGTCGATGCGACGCCGCCGAGCGGGGCGGACGGCCCAGCATTGCACTCACCGGTCGGCGACAACCTGAACGAGGTGATCGTCCGCGACGTGAGCGTGCCGGCCGGATCGCCGCAACTGACGTTCGATGCGGCGTGGGATCTGGAGACGACGTTCGACTTCGGCTACGCCCAGATCACGACCGATGGGGGCGAGACCTACACGAGCCTCCAGTGCACGGACACCGTCGACGACACCGATCCGGCCCTCGGCAATGTGGGGCCCGGCTTCGGGCAGGGGTTCAACGGCGAGAACGATGCCCCGGTGTTCGCGCCACAGACCTGCGACCTGACCCCCTACGCGGGGCAGACCGTGGGGCTCGCGTTCCGGGTCTTCAACGACGGGGGCGTCCACTTCGAGGGGTTCTGGGTGGACAACGTGGCGATCGCCGGCACGGTGATCTCCGATGGCTCGACGCTCGACGGATGGCAGTCCGCCACGCAGTACAACCCGATCGAGGTCGAGGGCTACACGGTCCAGCTCGTCGCCTACGACGATCCTGGTCACACGGAGGCGCACGTGTTCAGCCTCCCCATCGATGCCGGCTTCCACGGGGAGTTGACCGGCGCCGACGTTGCGGCCGCGATCGGGTCGACGGCCAACGTGGTCTCGGCGATCGTGACCTACCACGATGGCACCGAGCTGGTCGCGCAGTACGCGCCGTACACACTCAGCGTGAACGGCGTGGTACAGCCCGGAGGGTAGTCCACCTCCGACGCAGCGGTGCTGGGGGGCGGCCCCGACCGGGGCCGCCCCCTTCGCGTCTGGCAACGCTCTGCCCACCGATCAGCATCTCGACCCTCCCCAAGTAATCCGAACGGGCCCGACCAGCGAATCACTCGACGTCTTGCTCATCAACGAGCGGGAGCTTGGCCCGCGAGGGGGAATGGCATGGCTGACGCCGTCCAATTGACCTGAACACCACGCGCCCGCGGCCCTTTGTTCCCATCATTTGAGGAGGTGACGAGATGGCGGATCACCTTGACGCGCCCGGCCTGATGCCCCCTGGCGGGGACCCCCGGGTCGACATCACGGACATCTACGCGTTCCAGAAGCCGGGGGACCCGACGAAGTCCATCTTGATCATGAACGTGAACCCGCTCACGCTCGCGTCGGAGTTCAGCCCCGATGTGATCTACGAGCTCAAGGTCGACACCGACGGCGACGCATCCGCGAACGTGGCCTTCCGGATCACGTTCTCGGCCAAGAGCACCGGCGCTCAGACGGCCACCGTTCGGCTGGCCTCGGGGTCGCAGGCCACGGGAAGGAGCGGCACCGGCACCGTGATCATCAGCAGGGCGCCCGTATCCTTCGGGGCCACGCCGCAGGTTACGACCCAGGGGCCCTACGCCTTCTTCGCCGGGATCCGAAGCGACCCCTTCTTCTTCGACCTGCTCGGGTTCCTGAACAACTTCGCCTTCACCGGCAGCGACTTCTTCGCCGACAAGAACGTGTTCGGCATCGCGGTCGAGGTGCCGAACTCCGCGTTTGGATCGAGCTCGCAGATCGGCGTGTGGGGGCGAGTCCTCCTGCCCCAGAGCGACGGAAGCATGCTCCAGATCGACCGGATGGGGCGCCCTGCGATCAACACGGTGTTCATGCACGGCAAGGAGAAGTTGATGTTCAACCGGTCTGAGCCGATCCAGGACCGGGCCAGGTTCACCGACGAGGTCGTCGCCGTGCTCACCTCATTCGGGTACACGACGGCGCAGGCCGACGGGATCGCGGACATCCTGCTCCCGGACATCCTGACCTACGATTCCTCGAGCTCGGGCGGCTTCCTGAACGGCCGGAACCTGACCGACGACGTCATCGATATCGAGCTCAACCTCGTGACCAACGGGCAGGTGACCGGCGACGGCGTCGGGGCGCATGTGGACCTGCTCGGCAGCTTCCCGTACCTCGGAAATCCGCACTCGTAGGGAGGTGACATCGAATGAGCGATCTCAGTCGTAGGGATTTCCTGAAATTTGCGAGCGCCGGGTCCGCCGCGGCGGCCGTCGCCGTCGGTGGTGGCGTGCTCGCCAGGATGAAGCTGGTCTCCTCAAGCGCGAGGGGCGACACGGTGACGTTTCGGGCGGTGACGGGGGTCCCGAGGGAACCGCTTCCCGCGTACGCCTCGTTCGTCCTGGACGGGCGGGTCGACCTCTCGACGGGCACGGGCACGATCACCAAGACGATCTACGCCGGCGCCCCGGACGCCATGAGCTCGATCGTGTTCCCCGAGCTGTCAAGGTCATTCCGGGTGACCTCGGTCGAAGGCGACGCGGCCAAGCTTCGCATCCAGGGTGTGATCGATGACCGCACGATGCTGCGGCCGGGCGAGCCCCGTACGGCGACGATGGTGGTGGATCGGGGTAGGGGCGAAGTCATCGCGCCCTTCGTCGACAGCGACGTCGTCCTCGCGCTTCGGGGGACCTAGGGATCGCGAGGGTCACCGACAAGTCGTAGTCACGTTGGTCTCGAGGGGTACCGTCCGATGGTTGGCGTGGCAACGTCGGCTTTTGGGCGCTCCCTTCATGGCCGATCTCTCCATGCCAATCGGGCTATGTCCCCGCGGCCTCCTCTTTTGGTACGCCTGCGTCCGGGGTGGTCCTCTCGCGGGCTGGCTCGGGCTCCTCAAGGAAGACCGCCGGCGGATCACTCGCTGGGAAGGACAGCATCGAGGCTTCGTCGAGCAAAAGGTCGAGACGTTTCCGCCGTTCCTCTGGTGACGCGGGCTCGCTCATCGGATCCCAATAGCACCATAGTCGTGGGCCCGCAACACAGCGCAGGGTTCAGGGCGAACCGATACCCGTGGTGATCATGCGCGTCTGGTTCGCCCCTGGATACGATCTCAGTATCTGCTGGCGCGAACACCCCGATCAACGGGGGGAGGCCTGGACGAAGCGTAGCGGCCTTCCCCTGGCCCGGGTTGAGGCTTTGTGGGAGATGGTTCGATCAGGGCGGACCGTCGAGTTCCCCTAGCCGCAGCTGGAGGTTCGAAAGCGCGAAGGTGTTGTGAAAGGTGCGGTGGCGGAGCCCTCAACTGACGACGGCCTGAACTTGCGAATCGCGAGGCGATGGAGTATCCAGTGCGCGTTGGGGAACATAGCCATCAACGGCCTGGGCCGGATCGGTCGAGCAGCGGTCAAGATCCTCCTGTATTCCAATGGGGCTGGTGGTCGTCCGGGCCAGTCGGATGAGCTGACCGCAACGGTGGCGGGCCGCAAGGAACCGCAGTGGACATCCGCCTGAAACGCGCCTACGAACCGGCAGCACCCTCGGACGGTTACCGCGTCTTGATCGACCGCCTCTGGCCGCGCGGGGTCTCGCGCGAGCGGGTAAAGCTCGATGAGTGGGACCAAGAGCTACCGCCGAGTACGAGGCTCCGGGAGTGGTTCCGGCACGAGCCGAGTCGCTTCGAGGAGTTTCGCCGCCGCTATATCGATGAGCTTCGTGGCCAGCGCCCGCGCCTCACGGAGCTCCGGCGGCGGGCTCGCGCAGGCACGCTCACTCTCGTCTACGCCGCCCGGGACACCGAACACAACGACGCCGTCGTCCTCGCCAACGTCCTGCGCCGCGGACTGCCGAAGGCCCGGAAGCGGTCGTGACGGTGATAGCACATCGATCGAGGCTTTGTCCGCTCTTCAGTGGCGTCGTCGACGAATAGGTCGGGTTACCCCGTTCCGGAGTGCTGGTCGATTTGCCCCACTGGAAGCGGTGGCGACGTAACCGGCGAGTGCCGCCGTCGCGCGAAGGCTTGGCTGATGTCATGCGGGTGCCCCATCGCTCTTACGCTCGCGACGATCCCGCTTCCTCCTCGTAACGCTCTCGGAGGACCCGGAGACGCTCGCGTCCGCCAGCCGTGAGTCGCGTCTTGTAGTCAGGCCTGGGCTCAACGAGTTGCTGGTAGAAGCCGGCCATCCCCCGGTGGTTGTACCCGTGCTTCTCGCCGATCTGTAGGAAGCGCCCCCGGGATACCTCGCCGCCTAGGCGATCGACCTCATCCAGAACGGCGAACATCATCCTCGCCCAGCGTTCACCTGGCCCACGTTTGTGCCCGAGATCGATGCGCGCACCTCTCGCTTCGTCGGCGGCTGCGCGCAGCAGTCGCTCGACCCGCTCGAGCCTGCGCTCGACGTCGAGCAGTCGGATCTCCTGCGTGTCGTCGCGTTTGACCATGCAGCCGGCTCGAAGGTAGTAGGGCCCAGCTCCGCCCGTCAAGACCGGCGTAAGCGCTGGCTCTATCGAGAAGAGTCGTGACATCCAAGCCTCCTGACCGGACCCATGCAATCCGTGTCGGTGGGATCGGCGCCGGTCCCAGCCATCACATCTTCCCCTCGATGCTGGCAAGCAGGCTGCTCCACGACTCGTCGAAGGCCTCAGCGCCATCGCGCTGGAGCTGTTCGGCCAACGCCGATCGGTCGATCCCCGCTTTGGCGAACTCGGCCAGGACCTCCTGGGCGTCGCCGCCATCGGCCGGCATCAGGTCGCCGACCTTGCCATGCTCGGCGAACGCCCTCAGCGTCTTGTCGGGGATCGTGTTGATGGTGAAGGGCGCCGCCAAGGCTTCCACGTAGAGGACATCTGGGGCCTCCGGGTCCTTCGTACCGGTGCTCGCCCAGAGAAGGCGTTGGGGCCGGGCGCCCGCGTTGGCCAGGCGCAACCACCGGTCGGAGTCCAGGAGCTCACGGTACGCCGCGTAGGCAAGCTTGGCCACCGCGATGCCAAGCCGG
>JBIOXZ010000208.1:0-18015 GCA_044869895.1 Actinomycetota bacterium
CTTGCCCACCACCAGCTCGTTGAACCGCGACGCTACGACGGCGAACCGGCGTCCGCGGGAGGTGAAGTCTCCTCGAAGCTCCCTCATCGCTCCTCCAGCGAGATCACGTCGGGATCCAGGTGGTCGAGCAGATGGCCGAGCTTCTCCCGCTTGGCCCGCAGGTAGCCGATGTTCTCCGCCCGGGGGCGGGTCTGGAGGGGGACCCGCTCCACGATCGAGAGCCCGTGGCCCTCCAGGCCGGCCCGCTTGGCCGGGTTGTTGGTCAGCAGGCGCATCGACCGGACCCCCAGGTCTCCGAGGATCTGCGCCCCGATCCCGTAGTCGCGCGGGTCGGGGGCGAACCCGAGCTCCTCGTTCGCCTCGACGGTGTCGAGCCCCTGCTCCTGGAGCCGGTAGGCCCGGAGCTTGTGCGTTAGGCCGATGGCCCGGCCCTCGTGTCCCCGGACATACAGCAGCACGCCCCGGCCCTCCGCGGCGATGGCATCCAGGGCCCCCTCCAGCTGCTCGCCGCAGTCGCATCGCCGCGACCCGAACACGTCGCCGGTCAGGCACTCGGAGTGCACCCGGACCAGGATCCCCTCGCCGTCCCCGATCTCACCCTTCACCAGGGCAACGTGGACCCGCCCGTCCAGCTTGCTCTCGTAGGCGTGGGCGCGGAACTCGCCGTGGTCCGTGGGGATCAGGGCCTCCGCGGCCCGGCGGACGAGCAGCTCCCGTTCCCTGCGGTACCGGATGAGGTCGGCGATCGAGATGAGCTTCAGGCCGTGGGTCCCGGCCACCCGCCTGAGCTCGGGCAGCCGGGCCATCGTGCCGTCGGCGTGCATGATCTCGCAGATCATCCCGGCCGGGAACAGCCCGGCCAGCTCGGCCAGGTCCACGGCGGCCTCGGTGTGTCCCGCACGCTTCAGCACCCCGCCCTCCTGGGCCCGGAGGGGGAAGACGTGGCCGGGCATCTGGATGTCCTCCGGCCGGGTCCCCGGATCGCAGACGGCCACACCGTGGCCGCCCGGTCGTGGGCGCTCGTCCCTGTGGTCGTCCCTCGTCGGGCGTCGATCGAGATGGCGAATGCCGTCTCCCTATGGCCGTCGGGGTTGCGGGAGACCATGAGCGGGATCCGAAGCTCGTCGAGGCGGAACGCCGCGACCGGCATGCAGACGATGCCCCGACCATGGGTGGCCATGAAGTTCACGGCCTCGGGGGTGACCTTCTCGGCGGCCATGACGAAATCGCCCTCGTTCTCTCGGTCCGCGTCGTCCACCACGATCACCATTCCGCCGGCCCGGACGTCCTCGAGGGCCTCCTCGATGGTCGAGAACACGGAACGGTCCGCCACCGGCTGCCTTCGGCTCACGTTCGTGCCCTTTCTCCCGTCGAGGTGAGGAGTCGCTCCACGTACTTCGCCAGGACATCCACCTCCAGGTTCACGGCCGCCCCCACCCGGGCCGTTCCGAGCGTCGTGACGGCGAGCGTGTGGTGGATCAGCGCGACCGAGAAGCTGTCGCCGTCCATGCCGGCCACGGTGCGCGAGACGCCGTCCACCGACACGGAGCCCTTCCCCACGAGGTACCGGAGGAGCTCGGCTGGTGGGCGGATGGTGAGCCATGCCGCTCCGGTCGGGTCGGCCTCGACACCGACGACCTCCCCCACCGCGTCGACGTGGCCCTGCACCATATGGCCGCCCAACCGGGTGGACAGCGTGATCGGCCGCTCCAGGTTCACCGGGTCGCCCGGGGACAGGCCGGCCAGGCCGGTCCGCCGGAGGGTCTCCTCCGATAGGTCGAACCCGAGGTGGCCGGGGCTGCGGTCGACGACGGTCAGGCACACGCCGTTCACGGCGATCGACGAGCCCACGTCAGTGTCGGCCAGCACGGTGCGGCAGGACACGGTGATCCGATCCGGCGCACGCTCCACGACCGCGCCGAGCTCCTCAACGATCCCGGTGAACATGGGCCTCCACCCTCAGGTCCTCCCCCACGTGGTCGAAGGACGCCACGGAGAGCTGCATGGCCTGGGCGATGGGCGCGAACCCCCGTCCGCCCAGGACGCCGGGCGCGTCCTGGCCCCCGATGAGCTTGGGGGCGAGGTACACCACGACCTTGTCCACGGCTCGGTCCTCCACCATGGACCACGCAAGCGTGGGGCCGCCCTCCAGGAGCACGCCTTGCATGTCCCGCTTGCCCAGGTCCGAGAGGAGCTGAAGGATCGGGACCGCCCCGCCCTCGGGCTCGTACTCGACGACCTCGGCTCCCCGCGCCCGCCAGGCTTCCTTACGTTCCCGGGGGGCCAAGGTCGTGGTGGCCACCATGGTCGGCGCGGCCGCGTCGAACAGGTCGCCCGTCTCCGGGACCCGTCCCCGGGCGTCCACGAGGACCCGGAGGGGGGGACGCCCGCGGTATCCGGGGTCCCTGACCGTGAGCGACGGATCGTCCACGAGGGCCGTCCCCGCCCCGACCAGGATGGCATCGGCGGCGGCCCGGAGCCGATGGACATCGGCACGTGCCGCCTCGCCGGTGATCCATCGTGACGTCCCGTCGCGGGAGGCCACCTTCCCGTCAAGGCTCGCCGCCATCTTCCAGGTGACGAAGGGAAGGCCGGTGCGAACGTGCTTCACGTAGGCCTCGTTCAGCCGCGTCGCCTCGTGAGCCAGGATCCCGGTCCGGACCTCGATGCCGGCGGTTTCGAGCGCGGCGAACCCCCGTCCATCCACGACGGGGTTCGGGTCGCCCATGGCGGAGACGACGCGGGCCACGCCGGCGCGGGCGATGGTCCGGGTACACGGGGGGGTCCGGCCGAAGTGATCGCAGGGCTCGAGCGTCGTGTACAGGGTGGCCCCCCGCGCGCCGTCGCCCGCTTCCTCCAGGGCCACGATCTCGGCGTGCGGCCGGCCGGGTCCCTCGTGGAACCCCTCGCCCCGGATGCGGCCCTCGGCCACCACCACGGCGCCGACCATGGGGTTGGGCGAGGTCAACCCCCGCCCCCGCTCGGCGAGCCCTAGGGCCCGCTCGAGGTACGCCTCGTCATCCACCACGAACCTTTCCCGGGACGAAACGCGAGGGAGAGAGGGCAGGGGCACGCCCCGGCGAGCGCCGGGGCCGGCACCGCCCGTCCTCTCCCATCCCGACTCTCACGGTCGGTCCCGGAATCTCGCCGGGTCCACCCCCGAGTGGCTCTCGGAGGGTCGCGGACTGTCACCGCCGGTGGGGACTTGCACCCCGCCCCGAAGACGAGCTCTTCATGCTCAGTATAGGCGGGTGGACCTCGGGGCGCCGGGGCTCACCTGCCGATGTCGACCGATCAGGATCGATCAGGTGGAGGCGCGACGGTCGATCGCGTAGGAGGAGCCGGACTCGCGCTTGGCGAACTGCTTCATCTCCGTGGCCACGGCGACGGCCTCACCGTAGTGGGCGAACCGTCGCGTCGTCGTGGTGGCGATCCCGCTCGACACGCCGACCAGGGGCAGCCGCTGGAGCACGCCCTTTCGGTCCTCGACCTCGACGAACCCCCGGTCCAGGTCCTCGGCCCCATAGAACTCGTGGATCTGGGCGTCGAACCGCTCCACGATCCGCTTGGCCGCCTCCTCCGCCACGTCGGGCGGCGTGATGGCCACGAAGTCGTCGCCACCGACGTGGCCGACGAACCCCTCCGCGCCGGCGAACTCCGCCACGGCGTCCTGGATGATGCGGGCCGTGGCTTGGATCAGGCGGTCACCCCTGACGAATCCCTTCTGGTCGTTGTATGCCTTGAAGTTGTCGAGGTCGCAATACAGCACGGCGAAGGAGTGGCCGTCGCGCACCATCCGCTCGATCTCCTCCTGGATGCGGATGTTGCCGGGGAGGCCGGTGAGCGGGGAGAGGTTGCGCATCTCCTTGGCCCGGCGGAGCGTCCCCTTGACCCGGGCCAGGAGCTCGATGGGGTCGAACGGCTTGATGATGTAGTCGTCGGCCCCGGCGGTCAGGCCGAGCACCTTGTCGGTCGATAGGGCCTTCGCCGTGAGCATGATGATGGAGGTGTTCGCGGTCACGGGGTTTCGGCGCAGCCGCTGCGCCACCTCGAACCCGTCGATCCTCGGCATCATCACGTCTAGGAGCACGAGATCCGGCCGCATCTCGCTCGCGCGCTGGAGGGCCTCCTCCCCGTCCGAAGCAACCGCCACGTCGTAGCCCGCCGACCGCAGGTTGACTTCCACGAACCGCGCGATGTCCGGGTCATCGTCGACTACCAGGATGGTCTCCGGCATCAGGCACCCCCCTGCGTCGCCACCGTTGCCAGGGCCCGCGCGGCCTCTGCCGGATCCCCGGCCTTGAAGATCGAGGAGGCGGCGGCCAGGATCGTGGCCCCAGCGCCGATGCATCGCGTCCCGGTCCCGGGGTCGATCCCCCCGTCGACTTCCACGTCCGTGGACAAACCCCTACGGTCGATCTCCCGCCGGAGGAGCTCGATCTTCGGAAGGACCTCCGGGATGAACGCTTGGCCGGCCCACCCCGGCCGAACGCTCATCACGATCACGTCGTCCAGGTCATCGAGGTGAGGGAACACCGTCTCCACCGGGGTGTCCGGATTCACGGCCAGCCCGGCTCGCATCCCCATGTCGCGGGCCTTGCGGACGACCGGCGCGGGGTCCTCCAGGGCCTCAACGTGGCACGTGACCATGTCGGTCCCGGCCGCGGAGAAGTCGTCGAACAGCCGCTCGGGCCGCTCGATCATCAGATGGCAATGGAGCGGCAGGCCGGTCACTGGACGGAGGGATTCGACCACCACGGGACCGACCGTGAGGGGCGGGACGAAGTGGGCGTCCATCACGTCGATGTGGATGAAGTCGGCATGGGCCTCCACCAGCTTTACCTGCTCGGCGAGGTGCGCGAAGTCCGCCGAGAGGATCGAGGCGGCCAGCTTGCCCACGACGCAGGATTGTAGTCGCACCTGCCGGCGCCCCTGACCGATAGGGAAGACCGGTTCCCCGGGACCGCCGCTCGATCCGGATCGCCTCACTCGAAGCGCTCCCCCCGGACGGGATGGTGGCCTCTCGCGAAGTCCGCTGCGCTCATCCGCCGCCCGCCGGCCGGGGCTACCTCGAGCGGTCGGAACCCCCCCTCCGCCGTGGCCACCACGAAGCCGTTCTCGTCGACATGGATGACCGCTCCGGGCTGGCCGGCCCCCTCGACCGCCTGGGCCCGGAGAACCTTCAGGGGGCGGCCCCGGAACGTCGCGGCCGCCCCGGGGTCGGGCGCGAAGGCCCGCACCCGGTTGACCAGCTTGCGAGCCGGCTCTCTCCAGACCAGCCGCCGGTCGGCAGGCCCGAGCTTCGGCGCGTACGTGGCCAGGGAGTCGTCCTGGGGGATGGGCGTGGCCCGCCCCGCCGAGAGGTCGTCGAGGGTTTCGACCAGCAGGTCGGCGCCGATCCCGGCCAGCCGAGCCCCGAGCGAGCCGCTGTCGTCGTCCTCACGGATCGGCTCCGCACGGTGGCGAAGGATCGGGCCGGTGTCCAGGCCCGTGTCCATGCGGATCGTGGTGACGCCCGTCTGCTCCATCCCGAGCAGCAGCGCCGTCTGCACGGGGCTCGCTCCACGGAGCATGGGAAGCAGCGAGAAGTGGACGTTGACCGGCGCGATGGTGGGAGTGTTCAGGACGGCGGCCGGCAGGATCTCGCCGTACGCCACGACGGCAAGGACATCGGCCCCCGCCCGAGCGAGGGCATCGAATCCCGGCCCCGACTTCACCGTCTCCACCTCGACGAATGGCAGGCCGAGGGTCCTGGCCGCCGCCGCGACCGGCGTTGGCGCGGGTCCCTGCCCGCGTCGCCCCGGTCGCGGCACCCGCGTCGCGACCGTGACGACGTCGTGTCGCGACCGCCCCAGGGCCTCGAGCGAGGCGACGGACCACGGGTCGTTCCCGAGGAAGGCGACGCGGAGAGCGCGCGGCTCGGACACCGGGCGAGGATACGGCGGGCCGTTCAGGGCGTGGGCGAACGCTCCTCCTGCTGCCTCACCTCGTGCTCTCGGAGCATGCGCATAACCTCGCGCCGCCCCTCGGGCGGGAGCCGGTCCAAATACAGGACTCCGTCCGTGTGGTCGGTCTCGTGTTGGAAGACCCGCGCCACCAGTCCTTCACCCATGAGCTCGAGGGGACGCCCTTCCACGTCCAGCCCGCGCACGGTGGCCCGCAGGGATCGGACCGTGGGATAGAAGGGCCCGGGGATGGACAGGCATCCCTCATCGCGGCTCTCCTCGCTCTCCAGGTCCGATAGCTCGGGGTTGGCCACGGCGCCCGTGTTCCCCTCGCCGTCGTCGTAGACGAAGAGGCGCAGCGACACCCCCACCTGCGGCGCCGCCAGGCCGACGCCGGGCGCGGCGTACATCGTCTCGAACATGTCGTCCACCAGCCGGCGGAACGATGCATCGAACCGCTCCACCGAACGAGCCTTCTCCCGGAGGACCGGGTCACCCAGCTTCCTGATACGAAGGACGGCCATCGTGGTCCGGTCTCCTCAGAGGTGTGGCTCGGCCTCGACCCGGGTGACCACTCCCCCTTCCGCGAGGGCTCGCATCGTCCGGCCGAACGTCCGGATCGCCCCGGGATCGAGCGCGACCAAGCATACCGTCTGCCCCTCGCCGCTCGACGAAAGGAGCGTCGTCGGCTCCAACGCCGCGAGCTCCTCCGCGAGTCGGTCGTCCCCGGTCACACGGAACACCGGCCACCCGGCGGGGAAGCCCGCGTCGGCCCGGCGAGGCAGCTCGTTCCGGTGGAAGCGATCGGGGTTCCCCGAGACGAGGGACTGGACCGCGGGATCGCCCGGATGGCGGGTCTGCACGATCACGCGACCGGACGGGCGGGCCCATGCGCTCAGTTCCATCCACGTAGCCAGGGCTCGCTCCCGGGCCGCAAGACCTGGTTGTCGACCGGCCTGGTCGGCATCGAGGATGGCCACCAGCTCAAGTCCAAGGGGACCGAAGTCCTTCACCGCCTCCACGCCCCCCACCCTCACCTCGTGGGCCCCGGGAGATCCGGGGTGATCGCCCGAGCCCGTTCGGCGGACCGGCACCCGGGCCACCGCGCGGGCCCACTCCTCCACGCGCTCGGCCCCTCCCCGGGCGATGCCGAAGTCGGCGGCCCCGCAGTTCGCGCACGTGCCGTTCGCTCCGCACACGGTGCATCGGACCGCTCCCCCTTGCGACCGAAGCAGCCCTCCACAGGCGGCACAGGCGGCCGGTTCCCCGCACACGCGACACACCCGCGCCACGCCGTAGCCGGGCAGCGGCTGGAACAGGAATCCGCGATCCACCTCCTTCAGCGCCGAGACCAGGCGGGGCGCCCGTCCCTCCGGGCCGGGCCGGACCACCTCGACCGGCGGCCACCGCCGGACGCGGGGACTCACATCCACGGCCCCCGACGACACGGCCTCCCCCGATGGGCACAGGGCCGCCATCGCACAGACGGCACCCGAGTGCCGGGCCCGGGCCAGCGCGACGTCGCGGACGTGGTAGTACGGCGAACGCTCCTCTCGGTGACCGGCGTGACTCTCCCGGGAGACGTACAGGAGGCCGAGATTCACCGTTGGCGCGAACACGGCGGGGCGGGTCCCCACCACGACCGGATACGCGCCGGCTGCGATGTCGAGCCACATCCGGTACCGGGCCCGCCGGCTCCCACCGGCGAACAACGCGGCGCGTTCGCCGTACGCCTCCAGGATGGCCGAGGCCGTGGCCGGGAGCGGCTCCAGCTCGGGGACGAGGACGATCGCGCTCCGTCCTCCGGCGAGCGCCGCGCCCACCGCTTCCATGGCTACCCCCTGCTCGTCCTCCGGTGCCGGACGCACCACGAAGGCGCCGGCGCCGCCGTGGAGGGCGGCAAGCATCTCCGAACCGGCCCGGTAGGCGGGGAGAATGCGCGCTGGGTCGGCGGGCAGGACGGGAGCGGAGGAACGATGCGACGTCGACGCGATCGTCTCCTCCGAGGCGACACGGGGGGGATAGGACCGCGCGATCACGGAAGCGAGTGGCGCCACGTACCGCTCGCTCACCCACTGCAGGACCTCGAGCGTCGACGGATCGAAGAATCGGACGGATGAGACGGCCTTCTTCACCGGGAGCATCCGTTCCGGCACGTCCTCCGTGGGGCCCAGCACCCATCCCCGGACGAGCCTGCCGTGGAACGGGACCTGGACCAGCGAACCGATCCCGGCCGCGATGCCCTCGTCGAGCTGGTAGGTGAACGGGCGATCGAGCGAGAGCACCGGACGGTCGACGCAGATGTCGACGGCTCCCGAAAGGATCCGTTCGTCCGCTGAAGGGCTAGTCGAACGCGCGGCGGAGCTCGTCTGCGCGGTCGGTCGCCTCCCAGGAGAACTCCTTGCGGCCGAAGTGACCGTAGGCCGCCGTCTCCTCGTAGATCGGCCGGCGGAGATCGAGCTGGCGGATGATCGCGGCCGGCCGAAAGTCGAACGCGTCCCACACGTGGTCGACGATCTGCTCCGGGTCCACGTGCTCGGTCCCGAACGTGTCGATGGCGAGGGAGACCGGGTGTGCCGTGCCGATCGCGTAGGCCACCTGCATCTGGAGCCGGTCGGCGAACCCCGCGGCCACCAGGTTCTTGGCCACGTAGCGGGCCATGTACGCGGCCGAACGATCCACCTTGGTGGGGTCCTTCCCCGAGAAGCAGCCGCCCCCGTGGGGAGCCATGCCGCCGTAGGTGTCGACCATGATCTTGCGTCCGGTCAGCCCGGTGTCGGCCTTGGGACCGCCGATCTCGAACCGGCCCGTGGGATTGACCAGGATGCGAACGCCATCGGCGTCCAGCTCGAACTCGCGGAGCACGGGGTCGATGACCTCGGCCCTCACGTCGGGCGCGAGGAGGGTGTCGACGTCGACCTCCTCGCGATGCTGAGCTGAGATGAGAACGGTGTCCACTCGGACGGGCGTGCCGTTCCGATATTCGATGGTGACCTGGCTCTTCCCATCCGGACGCAGGTACGGGACGACCCCCGCCTTGCGCACATCCGCCAGGCGCTTGGTCAGCCGATGGGCCATGGCGATGGACATCGGCATGAGCTCGTCGGTGTCCCGACACGCGTAGCCGAACATCATGCCCTGGTCGCCCGCCCCGAGCGTGTCCAGATCGTCGCGCGACCCTTCCACGCGCTGTTCGAGCGAGTGCTCGACCCCCCGGGCGATGTCCGGCGACTGCTCCTGGATCGACGTGAGCACCCCGCACGTGGCCCCGTCGATCCCGAAGTTCGCGTCGGTGTATCCGATCTCCAGGACGGTCCGGCGGACCACCGAGGGGATGTCGACGTACTCGGACGTGGTGATCTCTCCCGCCACCATGACGATCCCCGTCGTGACCAGGGTCTCGCACGCAACCCGTCCCTCCTCGTCAACGGCGAGGATGGCGTCCAGCACGGCGTCCGAGATCTGGTCGGCGAGCTTGTCGGGGTGTCCTTCGGTGACGGACTCGGAGGAGAACAGGTACCCCTTGCGCATCGCGCGGAGTATATCCGGCCCCGCGGACGGTCCCCGCCCTACCGCGACAGCAACTTGGTCAGACCATCGCAGACCGCCGCCGCGAGCCCTGCCTTGGTCCACTTGCGCAGGGGTTCGTCGTCGCCGGTCCGCGACAGGATCGCCGCATGATTGGATTCCGAGCCGAACCCGGTTCCCTCCCTACCCACCTCGTTGGCCACGAGGAGGTCCAGACCCTTGGCCACGAGCTTGGCCCGGCCGGCCGTTTCGACGTCCTCGGTCTCGGCGGCGAAGCCGACCAGGACCCGGTCCCCCTTCATCTGGCCGAGCTCCGCCAGGATGTCCGGAGTTGAGACCAGCTCGAGCCGCGGAGGGCCTTCCTCCTTCTTCAGCTTGCCGGCCGCAGCCTCCCTGGGTCGGAAGTCGGCGACCGCGGCCGCCATAACGACGCCGTCCGCGTCCTCGGCGGCCTCCAGGACGGCCAACCGCATCTCCTCCGCCGTGTCCACCCGTACCACGCGCGGGCCATTCGGAGGCTCGACCGTCCCCGGCCCCACCACGAGCGTCACATCCGCCCCCCGGCCGAACGCCTCCCGGGCCACGGCAAATCCCATCCGTCCGGTGGACCGATTCCCCACGAAGCGCACCGCATCGATGGGCTCCCACGTCGGCCCGGCCGTCACCACGATCCGACGTCCGGCGAGGTCCCGACCTCGGGAAGCCACGTCCTCCAGCGCGGCCAGGATGTCCTCGGGCTCGGCCATCCTGCCCACGCCCTCGTCTCCCGCGGCCAGCGGTCCTCTGGCCGGTCCGACCATGACGGTCCCGCGTTCCTGCAGGGCACGAACGTTGTCCTGGGTGGCAGGGTGCTCCCACATCCCGCTGTGCATGGCCGGTGCCACGACGAGGGGGCAGGTCGCCTCGAGGAGGGTCGAGGTGATCAGATCGTCGGCGATCCCCCTGGAGAGCTTGGCGATGACGTTCGCCGTGGCCGGCGCGACCACGCACACGTCCGCTCCGCGCGCCAGGCGGACGTGCAATACCGAGCCCGGCTCCTCCCACACCTCGGTGTGGGCCGGTCGGCCCGAGAGCGCGGCGAACGTGTCGGTCCCCACGAACCTCGTTGCCGACGGGGTCATCACCACCTGCACGGTCGCCCCGGCCTGCGTCAGCAGGCGCGTGAGGATGCAGGCCTTGTACGCGGCGATGCCGCCGGTGACGCCGAGCAGGACCCGGCGTCCCGCGAGCGGGCTACTTGATCCCAACCCCTTCGGGCCGCTCGGCCTGGATCTTCCCCTCGGAGATCTCCTCCAGGGCGATCGACAGCGGCTTGTTCTGGAGGCCGCCCGTCTCGACGAGCGGAGGCACAAACTCGCCGCGGCCCTCGCCGAGCTGGTTGTAATAGGAGTTGATCTCCCGAGCCCGCCTGGCGGCCAGGATGACCAGCGTGTACTTGGAATCGACCTGGGCCAACAGGTCGTCGATCTTCGGTTCGATCATGGGTGCGCTCGTCCTTCAGCTCGTGGTCCGGGACGCCTGGATTATAGCCTCCACCTGCGCCGTTGCCTGGTCCAGGCGATCGTTCACCACGACGTGGTCGAACTCCGGCTGTTGGGCCATCTCCGCCGTCGCAGTGGCCAGACGAAGGGCCAGTCGCGCCTCGTCCTCGGTCCCCCGGCTCCGAAGGCGGCGCTCCAGCTCCTCCAGCGACGGCGGGGCCAGGAAGATCAGGACCGCCTCGGGAACGCGCTGCCGGACTTGGCGGGCCCCCTGGACGTCGATCTCCAGGACCACGTCCCGGCCGGCGGCCAGGGCCTCCTCCACCGGCCGGGCCGGCGTGCCCGACCGATGGCCCACCACGTGGGCCCACTCCAGCAGCTCTCCCCCGGCCGCCAGACGGTCGAACTCCTCGTCGGAGACGAAGCGGTAGTCGATCCCCTCCTGCTCGCCGGGACGCGGCGGTCGCGTGGTCACCGAGACGGACGGGTGCAGCTCGGGACGGCGTTCCAGCAACCGCCGGACGACGGTGCCCTTGCCCACCCCGGAAGGGCCGGAGATGACGAACAGCGTTCCCCCCTCGGCCAGGGCGAGTTACTTCTTGGCGAACTCGCCGAGGAGGGCGTCCCGCTGCTTCGCCCCGAGTCCGCGGATCCTTCGGCTGGCGGAGATGTCCAGCTTCTCCATGATCTTCCGTGCCCGGACCTTCCCCACGCCGGGCAAGGACTCGAGCACGGTGGACACCTTCATCTTGCCCACCGTGTCGTCGCCCTCCCTGGACAGCATGTCCCGAAGGGTGAGCTTCCCGGACTTCAGCTGACCCTTGATCTCCGCGCGCTTCCTCCGGGCCTCCGCGGCCTTCTCCAAGGCCTGCTTTCGCTGTTCATCGGTCAGGACGGGTAGGGGCATGACGAGGCTCCTTTGCTCGGTCCGGGTCGGAAGTCTCGGGAGTATAGACACGCCCTCTCTGGCGCAGCAACGCGAGCGTACCGCCTCACCTGCGGTTTCGCTTCGCACCGGCGATTGGTCCAACCGAACGTCAGCGGATCATCGCCAGGATGGTCCTCGCTGCAGCCGCCGGGTCGTTCGCCTCGGTGATGGCACGGCCGATCACGAGGTAGTCCGCGCCGGCATCGAGCGCCTCCTCGGGAGTCAGGATCCGAACCTGATCGTGACCGTTGGAACCGGCGGGACGGATGCCCGGGACGACCAGACAGAACTCCTCACCGGTCACCTCGCGGACCACCGCGACGTCCTCCCCTGACACGACGGCGCCCGCCGCCCCGGCGGCTCTGGCCTCGAAGGCAAGCGACGCCGGGGACGCCAGCGACTCGCCCGAGAGGCTGGACAGCACGGTCACCGCCGCCACCGCGGGCGAGGCGTGACCGGCCTCCTCCGACCCTTGCGCAGCGCCACGGACCGCGGCTGCCATCATGGCCTCACCTCCCATCGCGTGCACCGTGAGCATGGCCACGCCCAGGCGGGCGGCGTTGCGGGCCGCCCGCTCCACAGTGGTCGGGATGTCGTGCAGCTTCAGGTCCAGGAATACCGGGGCGATGGACCGTATGCGCACGACCGATGCAGGCCCATGCGCGGTGAACAGCTCGAGTCCGACCTTCACCATCCCGGCGGCCGGCCCCACCGCACGGGCCAGGGACTCGGCGCGCCCGAGATCCGACACGTCGAGAGCAACGACGAGTGGATTCTCCGGCGATGGGATCATGACGCCGACGCACCTCGAGCGTGCCGCTCGCCGGTCACACGCATCTGATGGCGCAGATCCTCAGGAGAGGCCAGGCCCTTGGCATGCAGATACTGGGCGATGCCCTGCGCGATCTCCGTGGGGGCGGAGGGGTTCACCATGAGCGCGGTCCCCACTTGAACGGCCCACGCTCCGGCGAGGAGGAACTCCAGGGCATCCTCCGCCGTGGCGATGCCGCCGACGCCCATGACGGGAACCTGCGGCAATGCCTGGGCCACCCGGTACACGGCCGCGAGCGCGATCGGACGGATGGCCGGCCCGGAGAGACCGCCGACGACGGCCCCGAGGCGTGGGCGCAAGCGTCGAACGTCAACCACCATCCCGGGGACCGCGTCGATGAGGGTGAGCCCGTGAGCTCCGGCTCGGATGCATCCGCGGGCCGCCGGCACGAGGTCGGGAAGGAGGGCCGGGAGCTTTGCGAACACCGGAACCGTGGACAGTCGCGAGACCGCCCCGACCACCTCGGCCATGCGATCGATCCGCGAATAGAACGGACGGCCCTCGTTCTCCTCGTCCGCTCCCGAGAGGTACAGCTCAAGGCCCGCGATGCCGCGCTCCCCACGTAGGATGCTCGCCGCGCGGATGTATCCCTGGAGGCTGGCGCCGCCCACCGAGGCCACCAGGGGGATCCCCGTCCGGGCCAGGCGCGGCAGGTCCTCGGCCACGAACGTCCGTACGCCGGCGTTCTGGAGGCCGACGCCGGTCACGATCCCCGAGGCCGTCTCGGCCACGCGGGGACCCGGCCATCCCCTGGTGGGCTTGAACGTGAGTGTGCGTGTCACCAGGCCGCCGAGGCGTCGAAGGTCGGCCAGCCCGGCGAGCTCGCGGCCGGTCCCGGCGCACCCCGATGCCGCCACCACTGGAGAGGCGAATCGAATTCCCTCGAGGTCGACCGACAGGCTCTGCTTCACGCCGGCCATGAGCTCACCACCGGTGGGAAGCCCTCCGGGGGCGTGGGGATCGCGCGGGTCTCCTCGCTCGTCCACCGGTCCCAGAACACGCGGGCCGGATTGAACACGGGCCCCTCCGTGCACGCTCGCAGATTGTCGTAGCCGGATCCGTCCTTTCGGATCACCGGCACGACGCAGGTGAAGCACAACCCGGTGCCGCAGGCCATGTCCTCCTCCACCGCCACCTGCGCGGGGATGCGCTGCTCCATGCAGAATCCGGCCACCGTGCGCAACATGGGGCGAGGCCCGGCCGCGTAGATCACCTCGGTGCCGGTGCCCTGCGCCGCGCGGGGAACGACGTCCATGACCGAGCCGCGCTCACCCACGCTGCCGTCGGCGGTGACGATGACGATGGTCTGGGACAGCCGCTTGGCCTCGATCGGCTTGAAGAGATGGCTCTCCTCGCTCGCCCCGAGCACCATGTCGACCCGCTTGCCTCGGGCCCGAAGCTCTTGCGCAAGGAAGAAGATCGAGCTCGCCCCATAGCCCTCCGACACGAGAAGGCAGTTGCTCGGCGCGCGCGGGTACGCGAACGCCTTGCCCAGCGGACCGATCACGTCCAGGAAGTGGTGCGCCTTGACTTCCGCCAGCCACTCGGCCCCCGGACGCTGCGGGTCGAACACGAACTCCAGCGTTCCCGCCCAACCGCCGCGGCGCGACGCTTGGTGGATGGAGAAGTGACGCCGAAGGATGAACCGTCGGTCCTCCGGCATGGCCACCGAGACGAACTGGCCGGGACGAGCCCGGTCGGCGATCTCGGGTGCGACGAGGGTGATCGACTGGAAGGCGCCGAACTTGCGCGAGTTCAGGATCTCGGCGCGCAGCCGCCTCATGTCGTCGCCACCTCGGCTTCCGCCCTGAGGTCGAGCACCACCTTCATTGGAGAGGGGTCGCGGGCGAGCGCGTGGTACTCCTGCAGCGAACGAGGTTCCGTGGGGCCCTCTCGGAGCGCCTCGATCCCCCGGATCGCCGCCAGAACCCCCGGAAGGGTCGTCACGCAGGGGATCCCCGCTTGCCAGGCCGCGGTCCGGATGTGGTACCCGTCGGTTCGCGGCCCCCGGCCGAACGGCGTGTTGACGACGAGATCCACCCCACCTTCTTCGATCATGTCGATCACGCTCGGCGTCCCCTCGGAGACCTTGTCGACCTTCGTGACGTCGATGCCCGCGCGGCGGAGCACCCCCGCCGTTCCCTTCGTTGCCAGCAGCCGGAACCCCATGTCTGCCAGGCGCTTCGCTGGGAACAGGATGGCGCGCTTGTCACGGTTCGACACCGACACGAAGACCGTACCTTCTCGCGGGAGCGCCGCGCCGGTCGCCACCAGTGCCTTGGCCAGGGCCGTCCCCGGATCGCGGTCCACCCCCATGACCTCACCGGTCGATCGCATCTCCGGGCCGAGCACGGAGTCCGCCCCGGGGAACCGCCCGAACGGGAGCACGGCGGCCTTGACCGAGGTGTACGGCAGGCGCCGGTAGTGGGCGGGCTCCGACGGGATCAAGCCCTTCTCGGCGATCTCCGCGAGCGTTCGGCCCACGAGCACCATGGTGGCCACCTTGGCCAGAGGCACGCCGGTGACCTTGGAGACGAACGGGACGGTCCGCGACGCCCGGGGGTTGGCCTCGAGGACCCAGATCCGCTCGTCCTTCACCGCCAGCTGGAGGTTCATCAGACCGCGGACCCCGAGGCGACGCGCCAGCGCTGCCGTGATCCGCTCGACCTCGTCCAGCTCCTCGTCCGAGAGCGTGGGCGGGGGGATGGCGCAGGAGGAGTCGCCCGAGTGCACGCCGGCCTCCTCGATGTGCTCCATGACGGCGCCGACGAACACGTCGGCGCCGTCCGCCACGGCGTCGACGTCCACTTCGATCGCCCCTTCCAGGAATCGGTCGATCAGAACGGGGTGATCGGGTGAGGCCTCCGCGGCCGTGCGGACGAACCGCTCTAACTCGTCCTCGCCGTAGACGATCTCCATGGCCCGGCCACCGAGCACGTAGGACGGGCGCACCACCACCGGGTAGCCGACCCGTGCGGCCACCGCCCGGGCCTCTCCGAGGTCCCGGGCCTCGCCGTGGGGGGGCGCGAGGATCCCCAGCTCTGAGCAGAGGGCGGCGAATTTCCCGCGGTCCTCGGCCAGGTCGATGGCTTCCGGCCGCGTCCCGAGCACCGTGAACCCCTCCGCCTCCAGGACCTGCGCGAGCTTCAGGGGGGTCTGCCCTCCGAGCTGGACGATGACCCCGACGGGCCGCTCCTTACGGCAGACGGCCAGCACATCCTCCGCTGAGAGTGGCTCGAAGTACAACCGCCCGCTCGTGTCGTAGTCAGTCGAGACCGTCTCCGGGTTGCTGTTGATCATCACCGCCTCGAAGCCCGAGTCGCGGAGCGCGTACGCGGCGTGGACGCAGGCGTAGTCGAACTCGATCCCCTGCCCGATCCGGTTCGGCCCGGCACCGAGGATCACGACGCGAGAGCGGGACGCGGGACTGACCTCGTCCTCCTCCTCGTAGGTGGAATAGTGGTACGGCGTCACCGCAGGGAACTCGCCGGCGCAAGTGTCGACGGTCTTGAAGACCGGGGCCACGGCGAGCTCGTCCCGGCGCCGGCGAACTCCCAGCTCGGTCGAGCCGGTCAGTTCGGCGATCCGGGCGTCGCTGAGCCCGACGCGCTTGGCCTCGCGTAGCTCAACATCGGAGATCGAGCCCAGGGCTCGGCCATGCAGCGAAAGGGTCTCCTCGACAACCTGGGCGATCTGGTCCACGAACCACGGATCGATGGCCGACGCGCCGGCGACCTCTTCGACCGAGTGTCCGGATGCGAGCGCGGCCTCGACCAGATGGAGCCGGCGTTCGGCGGGGATGCCGAGGGACGGCAGGACGGGCCCGGCGGACCGGTCGGTCACCGGGCCGAGGTCGAAGCCCGACCGCTCCACCGAACGCCACGCCTTCCCCAGGGCTTCCTTGAACGTGCGGCCGAGGGCCATGACCTCGCCCACGGACTTCATGGTGGAGGTAAGCGCGGGATCGGTCTGGGGGAACTTCTCGAACGCAAACCGTGGCACCTTGACCACCACGTAGTCGAGGGTCGGCTCGAATGCCGCCGGGGTCTGGGCGGTGATGTCGTTCGCGATCTCGTCGAGCCGGTAACCCACCGCGAGCAGCGCCGCCACCTTCGCGATGGGGAACCCGGTGGCCTTCGATGCCAGGGCCGATGACCGGGAGACGCGCGGGTTCATCTCGATCAGCACAATCCGCCCGTCCCGGGGGCTCACGGCGAACTGGATGTTGGAGCCGCCGGTCTCGACGCCGATGGCCCGGATGCAGCCCAGCGCGGCGTCGCGCATGTCCTGGTACTCTCGGTCGGTCAGCGTCTGCTGTGGGGCGACGGTGATCGAGTCACCGGTGTGGACCCCCATGGGGTCGACGTTCTCGATCGAGCAGATGACGACGGCGTTGTCGGCGGCGTCGCGCATCACCTCGAGCTCGAACTCCTTCCAACCGGCGAGGGACTCCTCAATCAGGACCTCGGTCGCGGGACTGGCGACCAGGCTCCGCGCGACGAGTGCGGCGAGCGACGCCGGGTCGGTGGCGAACCCGCTCCCTCCGCCGCCTAGCATGAACGACGGGCGGACGATGACCGGATAGCCGATGGATCCGGCAACGTACATCGCCTCGTCCACCGTCCGGGCGGTCCCGGACCGGGGCACGGGCAGACCCGCACCGACCATGCTGCGATGGAAGCCGCTCCGGTCCTCCGCTCGGTGGATCGCCTCCGGACTCGCGCCGATCAGGCGGATGCCCAGGCGGTCGAGATCGCCGGACTCCGCCAGCTCGACCGCCACGTTCAGCCCGGTCTGCCCACCCATGGTCGGGAGCATCGCGTCCGGCCGCTCACGCTCGATGACCGCGAGCATCGACTCCTGCGTGAGCGGCTCGAGGTATGTCGCGTCCGCGAACTCCGGGTCGGTCATGATCGTCGCGGGGTTCGGGTTGACCAACGAGACGTGGTAGCCCTCGCGACGAAGGACCGAGCACGCCTGGGTCCCGGAGTAGTCGAACTCGCAGGCCTGCCCGATCACGATCGGCCCGGAGCCGATCACCAGGATCCGTTGGACGTCGGTCCGCCTAGGCATGCACCATCAGCTCGTGGAACTCCTCGAAGAGGTGGCGCGAGTCGCGCGGTCCGGGGGCGGCCTCTGGGTGGTACTGAACCGAGAGCGCCGGGACGTCCAGGCACCGCAGGCCCTCGAGCGTTCCGTCGTTCAGGTTCCAATGGGTCAGGGCTACCCTGCCGAACGGCGTTCGCACGATCGCCGGCTCACCCTCTCGGCCGGCGGCCCACGTCCCCCATGCCTGCAGGT
>JBIOXZ010000209.1:0-7642 GCA_044869895.1 Actinomycetota bacterium
CGGTCGTATACTCGGCCACGGTGACCGTGCTAGGCGGGGAGCCAGCGGTGCCCTGTACCCGCAATCCGCTTCAGCGGGGCTGAATCCCCGCCCGCGGCCCGATGGGTCCGAGGCAGCTCCCGGTGCGGAGCGACGATGGTCGGGTCCCACGTGACGCCAACCTGCGAACCCGGTCAGATCCGGAAGGAAGCAGCCGTAAGCGGGCCATGGCGGGTGCCGTGGGGTCACCTGGCCGGAGCCACCGACCGGTGATGCGCACGGGTCCACCTGGGTCAACGGCGGGTGCACGGTCACCTATGATTCCTGCGCGCCCTTCCCCGCGTGATGGGACGGCTGAAGCGAGGGGAGCACCGTTGGCCGACGAGAAGCAGTACCAGTCCCTCTATCGCAGGTACCGTCCCCAGGGTCCGCACGAGGTGCTGGGTCAGGAGCACGTGATCCGAGGCCTGATGGGCGCGGTGCGTGAGGGGCGACTGGCCCACGCGTTCCTGTTCACGGGGCCTCGCGGCACCGGCAAGACCTCCACCGCCCGGATCCTGGCCAAGATGGTGAACTGCGAGCTGGGGCCGACGGCGGAGCCGTGCGGCACCTGCTCGCAGTGCATCGCCATCCGAGAGGGCCAGCACCTCGACGTGGTCGAGATCGACGCGGCGTCGCACGGGGGTGTGGACGACGCGCGGGACCTGCGGGAGAAGGCGCCCACCGCGCCGGTCCAGGGGCGGGAGAAGGTCTACATCATCGACGAGGCGCAGCGCCTATCGCGCGAGGCCTTCGATGCCCTGCTCAAGGTGTTCGAGGAGCCGCCGCCGGGCGTTCGGTTCGTCCTGGCCACGACGGAGCCTCACAAGATGCCGGCGACCATCGTCGGCCGGTGCCAGCGCTTCGACTTCCGACGGGTCGGTGGGGCCGAACTCGCGCAGCACCTGATGTCCGTGGCGGAGAAGGAAGGGTTCGCCGCCGACGAGACGGCGGTGGCCACCATCGTTCGCCAATCGGAGGGGTCGGTGCGCGACGCGCTCTCGCTCCTGGAGCAGGCGGCGGTGCTGGGAGCGGGCAAGGTCACCGACGAGACCGTTCAGCATCTCCTTGGCGCGCCGCCCTCCGACGTGCAGCACGCTCTGGCCGATGCGGTCTCCGTCGGGGACGCCAAGGGCATGTTCGAGATCATCAACCGGCTGGTGCAAGAGGGTCAGGACCTGCGGCACGTGACATCCGAGACCCTCGGCCACTTCCGCGATCTGATGTTGGCGAAATCGGCGCCCGACCAGGCCGGGGTGCTCGACGTCTCCAACGACGAGGCCGAGCGCCTCCGGGCCCAGGCGGCGAAGTTCTCCCAGGCCGAATTGGCGCGGGTCATCGGATTGCTCCTCGCCGCCCAGACCGACATGCGATGGACGACGTCCCCCCGGCTGACCCTCGAGCTCGCATTGGTCCGGGCCACCATCCCCGAGACGGACGCCCAGCCCCACGCGCTCATCTCGCGGATCGAGCGGCTGGAACGCGTCGCCGGGATCCAACCCGGCGATGGAGGACCGGCGCCGGCAACGACCACAGAGGAGTCCGTCGCTTCGCAGGACTCTGCCGCTTCGCAGGGCTCGGTCATTCCCCAGGACTCGGCCGCTTCGCTCGAGCCGACCGTCGAGGCGGAGGCGGTCGCCTCACCGGTACCGGTTCTGGGGACCGGGACACCGGCGATCGACGTTTCGGCCATCCGCGGCTCGTGGGGTTCACTCGTCCAGCACCTGCGGTCCGGGGGTAAGGCCGTGCTCCCGTCGTTCCTGGAGGTGGCCACACCCGCGGCGTTCGACGGGGAGACGTTGGAGCTCGCGTTCCCGCCCGATCGCAGGTTCGGCGTGACCAAGGTGGTGGAGCGAGAGTCGGAGCTCCGTGCCGCGCTCCGGGAGCTGTTCGGCATCGAGCCTCGGATCCGCTGCGTGGTCCGGGAGGCCGTCGCCGGCGTCGTGGTCGACGAGGACCCTCCGCTCCCGGAAGAGGAGGCCCTGGCCCGCCTCCGAGCCGAGCTCGGCGCCGAGCCCACCACCGAAGGTGGGTCGTAGGTGTACGAGGGGCCCATCCAGGACCTCATCGACGAGCTATCGAGGCTCCCCGGGATCGGGCCGAAGTCCGCGCAGCGCCTGGCCTTCCATCTGGTCAAGGCGCCCTCGGAGGATGCGAAGCGCCTCGCCGAGGCGGTGCTCGCGGCGAAGGAGCGCATCTTCTTCTGCAAGGAATGCGGCAACGTGGCGGAGGGTGACCTGTGCCGGATCTGCCGCGACCCTGGCCGCGATCCCATGGTCCTGTGTGTCGTGGAGGAGCCCAAGGATGCCGCGACGGTCGAGAAGGCCGGCGTGATCAAGGGCCGATACCACGTGCTCGGCGGCGCCATCTCTCCGCTCGACGGCGTGGGCCCCGAGGACCTCCGGGTCCAGGAGCTCCTGGAGCGCGTCGAGCGGGACGGCGTGACCGAGGTGATCATCGCCACCAACCCCAACCTCGAGGGCAACGCGACGGCCATGTACGTCGCGGCGCTGCTGAAGCCCACGGGCGTGCGCGTGACCCGTCTGGCCAGCGGGCTCCCGGTCGGCGGCGACCTCGAGTACGCGGATGAGGTGACCCTGTCGCAGGCCCTCGAGGGCCGCCGCGAGATGTGACCGGCGACGAGTTCCCGCGGCAGGTCGCGCGGACCCGGAGCTTCTCGCTGGGTGTCCCTCGAAGCTTCACCGTCGCCCCCGACGGCTCCCGCGTGGCCTTCCTTCGCACCCGCGCCGGCGACGACGCCGTGACGTGCCTGTGGGTGCTCGACGTCGAGGCCGGGCGGGAGCGATTGGTCTTCGATCCACGCTCGCTCTCGAACCACGAGGACGAGGCGTCGCTGTCGGACGCCGAACTGTCACGGCGGGAACGCGTGCGCGAGCAGGCCGGCGGCGTGGTCACCTATGCGTGCGACCGAACTGTCGGACGAGCCGTCTTTTCCTTCGGGGGACAGTTGTTCCTGGCCGAGCTCGACGGCGGGGACGTGCGCGAGCTCGATGCCCCGGGGCCGGTCGACGATCCACGCCTCGACCCCTCCGGGTCCCGCATCGCCTACGTCATCGACGGTGCGCTACACGTGCTGGCGATCGACGGGCTCGATCGGGTGCTCGCGGCCGACGACGAACCGGACGTGTACTGGGGCCTGCCCGAGTTCGTCGCCGCCGAGGAGATGCACCGGTTCCGAGGCCACTGGTGGTCACCGGACGGAACGAGGATCGCGGCGACGAGGGTCGATGACCGCACCGTTCGCGTCTGGTACATCGCGGATCCGACGGATCCGGCGACCCCGCCGCGTGCAGTCCGCTACCCCGCGGCCGGGACCGAGAACGCCGTCGTCACGCTGGCGGTCTTCGACGTGGACACCGGCGCTCGGGTCGACGTCCTGTGGGACCGCGCGGCGTTCCCGTACCTGGCCCGGGTGGACTGGAGCCACGGCGCGCCCCTCACGCTCCTCCTTCAGTCTCGCGATCAACGGGCGACCGCGGTGGTCGAGGCCGATCACCGGACCGGCGCGACCGCACTCCTCCGCGCCAACACCGATCCGGCGTGGGTGGATCTGCCGGATGACTCGTTCGGGCGCCTGGATGATGGCAGGCTGGTGCAGGCCGTCGAGGCCGACGACACCCGCCGGGTGCTGATCGGGGACCGTGTCGTCACGCCGGCAGGGCTCCACGTGAGACGGATCGCCTCGGCAGGCGCAACGGTTGTCTTCGAGGCCTCCGAGGAACCGACCGAGGTCCAGGTGTGGCGAGTGGTTCCCGACCGCGAGGCCGAACAGCTCACCGATCGACCCGGCGTGCACACGGCGGTCGAAGGCGGTGACGTGGTGGTCGTCACCTCGTCGACCGAGGACGATCTGGTTCCTCGGACGGAGGTCCTACGAGAGGGAACGGTCGTCGCCACGATCGAGAACGTGGCGGAATGGCCGTCGGTCGAGCCCCGTCCGATCCACGTCTCCCTCGGCACCCGAGAGCTTCGGGGGGCGCTGCTCCTTCCGGGCGGGAGCGAACCCGAGGGAGCGCTCCCCGTCCTTCTCGACCCGTACGGTGGACCGGGTTTCCAGCGCGTCGTCCGGACCTCCGCCGCGTTCCTCGCCTCCCAGTGGTTCGCCGATCAAGGGTTCGCCGTCCTCGTCGTGGACGGGCGGGGAACGCCCGGCCGAGGCTCGGCATGGGAACGGGCGATGTTCCGCGACCTCACCGTCGCGCTGGAGGACCAAGTCGACGCGTTGCACGCCGCGGCGGAACGGTTCGGTTTCCTGGACACATCTCGCGTGGGGATCCGAGGATGGTCCTTCGGCGGCTACCTCGCGGCGATGGCGGCGCTCCGGCGACCGGACGTGTTCCACGCCGCCGTCGCCGGCGCCCCCGTGACCGAATGGCGCCTGTACGACACGCACTACACGGAGCGGTACCTGGGCCATCCCGACGATGAACCGGAGGTCTACCGGAGGAACTCGATCCTGGGAGACGCCGGCCGCCTGGAACCGCCGCTGATGCTGATCCACGGCTTGGCCGACGACAACGTCGTGGTCGCGCACACGCTCCAACTCTCAGCGGCGCTGTTCGAGGCCGACCGGCGGCACGAGCTGACGCTGCTTCCGAACGTGACCCACCTGTCCCGTTCTGAGGCGGCGACGGAGAACCTGCTGCGGCTGCAGCTGGACTTCCTCCGTCGAGCCCTCCGGCTCGACGGTTAGGCGAAGCGACCATCTCGGATCCGCCCGGGCCGGCTGTTACCCTCATCGAACCGTCAGGGGAGCGCTGTGTCCATCATCGTCCAGAAGTACGGCGGCACCTCGGTCGCGGATGCCGAGCGGGTTCGCGCGGTGGCCGGTCGGGTCCTTCGCGCCCGCGAGGCCGGACACGACGTGGTGGTCGTGGTGTCGGCCATGGGCCACACCACGGACGAGCTTCTGGCTCTCGCGAACGGGATCACCTCCACGCCCGAACCGCGCGAGCTCGACATGCTCCTCACTGCCGGCGAGCGGATCGCCATGTCAGTGTTGGCCATCGCCCTCAATGCCCGGGGGTGCCGCGCGGCCTCGTATACGGGGTCGCAGGCCGGGATCATCACCGACACCCAGCATGGCCGGGCCAAGATCGTGGAGATCCGACCGGCGCGCATCCGGGAGTCGCTCGAGGCCGGGAACGTCGTCATCGTGGCGGGGTTCCAGGGTCTGTCGACGACGTACGACATCACGACGCTCGGCAGGGGAGGCTCGGACACCACCGCCGTCGCGCTGGCGGCCGCGCTGAGTGCCGAGGCATGTGAGATTTACACCGACGTCCCTGGCGTGTTCACGGCAGACCCTCGCATCGTCCGGGATGCCCGAAGGATCGATCGGATCTCCTACGAGGGCATGCTCGAGCTCGCGGCGAGTGGGGCGAAGGTCCTCCAACTCCGGTCCGTGGAGTACGCTCGGAGGAACAACGTGCGGCTCCACGTGCGGTCCTCGTTCACCGACGAGGAGGGCACCTGGGTGGTGGAGGAGGACGAACCGGGGATGGAGCAGGCCCTCATCTCGGGAGTGGCTCTCGACACCGAGGAGGCCAAGGTCACGCTGGAGGAGGTCCCGGACCGGCCGGGCATCGCCGCGTCGATCTTCAAGGCGGTGGCCGCCGATGGGATCAACGTGGACATGATCGTGCAGAACGTCTCGCACGAGGGGAAGACCGACGTCTCCTTCACCATCCCTCGAGAGGACCTGGCCCGCTTGGAGCGCCTCCTGTCTGGGGTCGTGAAGGACGTGGGAGCCTTCCGGTTCTCCACCGATGGCGACATCGCCAAGATCTCGCTCGTGGGAGCGGGGATGAAGAGCCATCCCGGTGTTGCCGCGGAGATGTTCGACGCCCTCGCGTCCGAGGGCGTCAATATTGAGATGATCTCTACGTCCTCGATCCGCATCTCGTGTGTGGTGCGGGCGGCCGATGCTGATCGTGCCGTGCAAGCCATCCACACGCGCTTCGGGCTCGACGGCGGGCCAGAGGACGACCGGCGATGATCGTCTGCCCTGCCTGCCGGACGGCGAACGAGGAGGGCGCGGAGGTCTGCGCGAGCTGCGGCCGCTCACTCGATCCCGCCCCCTCCTACCTGATGCCGGCCCGGCGCGCTCCCGGAGCCCGGTCACACATCGAGGACGTCCCGCGCGCCGGCCCGTCGCGGTGGCGTGCGTTCGTCGTCCTGGGGGCCGTGGTCCTCGTCGCCGTGGGGGCGGGAGCGTGGCTGCTGCTCCGGCCCGACCCGTGCCGAGGGACCAACTTCTCTTCGGCGAACTTCGGCTACTGCCTCACGGTGCCCGAAGGCTGGACGGCCGAGCCGGCACGGTTCGGCAGCAGCGTCGAGCTGGACCAATTCGCCGTGCCGTCGCAGGGGGCGACCGTCATCGTCGAGGCGGTCGATCTGGAGCAGGGGACCGACCTCGACGGGTTCGCCGACCTGGTCCGCGAGAAGGATGCGACGGCCGGACTGGAGCCAGGCCCGCGTACGAGCACCGAGATCGACGGCGTGGCCGCCCAGGTCTGGGACATCACCGTCGCCTCCGAGGCGGGGACCACGTATCAGCTTCGCGAGGTCGTGGTGGTCAAGGACCAGGTGGGCTGGCGGATCACGCTCAACGACCTGGCCGACGCCTTCGACGATCACGCTGCCCACTTCCAGGAGATGCTGCGTTCCTGGCGCTTCCGTTAGCTACCATGACCGCACCATGCGGGTTGGCGTCGTCGGGGCGACCGGTGCCGTCGGCCGGGAGATGCTCCGGATCCTCGAGGAGCGAAGCTTCCCGGTCGACGAGCTGATCCCGCTCGCATCCGAGCGGTCGGCCGGCACGCGCCTCAGGTTCCAAGGAGAGGATCACGCGGTTCGGGTCCTCTCGCTCGACGCGCTCCGAGGTGTCGACGTGGCGCTCTCCTCGTGCGGGGGTGCCGTGGCCAAGGGCTGGATCCCCCAGGCCGCCGAAGCGGGGACGGTGTGCATCGACAACTCGTCGGCGTTCCGTATGGAGCCTCGGGTCGCGCTGACCATTCCGGAGGTGAACCCGGAGTCGCTCGAGGCAAGGCCGCGGATCATCGCCGTGCCGAACTGCACGATCATCACTGCGCTCATGGCCGTGGCTCCACTGCATCGGGCTGCCGGGCTGCAGTCGCTGATCCTCTCCTCGTATCAGTCGGTCTCGGGTGCCGGACACCGAGGCGTGACGGAGCTGGCCGAGCAGATCGAGAAGCTGCATGGGATGGAGGACGAGCTCGCGCACCCTGACCCGTCCGCGCTTCCCGTCGGGGAGGTCTTCGGCAAGACGATCGCCTACAACGTGGTGGCCAAGATCGACGCGTTCGACCCGGAGACCGGGTCTACCTTCGAGGAGATCAAGATCCAGCGCGAGGCCAGGAAGATCCTCTCGCTGCCCGAACTCGACGTCGCCGCCACCGCCGTCCGCGTGCCCGTGCCGGTCGGCCACTCGGTGTCGATCCACGCCACCTTCTCCCGCCCCATCGGGACGGATGAGGCCCGGGATCTCCTCTCGGAAGCGCCGGGGGTGGAGGTCCGCGACGACCCGGCGAACGGTGTCTACCCCAGCCCGCTCGAGGCGGCCGGCCGAGACGAGGTCCTG
>JBIOXZ010000210.1:0-12516 GCA_044869895.1 Actinomycetota bacterium
GTTCAGCAACCCGTCGTGCTGGAGAACCTCCCGAGGGACCTTCACCTTCCCCACGTCGTGCAGCAGCCCGCCGATCCCCAGCGCGATCGATTGCTCGTGGGACAGGCCGATGGCCCTGGCCAGGGCCAGCGACAGGATGCAGACGTTCACCATGTGGTGGTAGGTGTACTCGTCGTAGGACTTCACCGTGGTGAGGAGCAGCGCCTGCGCGGGGTCCTCGGAGATCAGCTCCGCCAGGTGCTCGGTCAGGCGCACGGTCGCGTCCATGTCCGCAGGACGCCCCGCCAGCAACCGAGCCGCCGTCTGGCGCAAGAGCTCGAGCCCGGCAGCGTAGCTCTGAAGGAGCTCGGACATACCGGAGACGTCCGCATCGGAAACGGCCGGGGTGGCCCGGTTCACACCGATCCACGCCAGCTCCTTCTCGGCTGCCTTCTCCCCCATCAGCAGCCGAAGGAGGGCATCGGCATCGGCCTGGGTCACGCCGGGGCGGAACTCGAGTGAGCGCACGCCGGCGTCAGCCATCGACTGGGCCAGGCGGCTCAGCGTGAGCGACTCCCAGGCGAGCAGGGTCGCTCCCATGTAGAAGTTGCCGTCCGTCACGAACAGGACCGCGGGCCGACCCCGCACGTCGCACAGCTCACCGATCTGTCCGGTGAGGTCCGCGGTGGTCTCCATCCGCTTGGGATGCTCCCCCGGGTACAGGGCATAGACCTGTCGTGCCGCCGAGAGCGTACGAAGGAACTCGCGGGCCTTGACGATCTCGATCTCCGAGGTGGACACACTCATTCCCCGGCCCCCCTCGCGTCGCGGAGGAGGCGGCGGGCGTGCCGACGGAGCTTCCAGGGGAGCCTGGGTCGGGTGTCGCCATCGGAGAGGACACGGAGTACCTCCCGCCCCTCGACCCCCTCGGCCAGCTCGTCGAGGGCCTGACGGCGAAGCCCCCGGTCGGTGTTGGACCGGGCGATGTCTCCCAGGGCCGCCGCGGCCTCGGGGGCGAAGATGGCCCCGAGCACGGACACGGCGGTGGGCCGAACGTCCTGGGGGCCTTCCGCAGCGAGCGTCCGCAGGTGCGGCACCGCCTTGACGCCACCCGCCACCACGAGCGCCTTCACGGCCTCCTTTCGAACCTGGGCCGACGGATGGTGAGCCGCCCAGACCAGCTGGTCCAGCACCTCCTCGCCTCCGGCATTGCCCAGCAGGTTCGCGGCGTTCCTCACCACGTACCACCGTGGATCCTCCAGCCGGGCCACCACCGGCCGCAGGTGCCCCCGGGCGACCTGGCGAAGCGCGGCCAACAGATGGGCCCGCCGTTCACGATCGGCCTCGGCGAGCAGGTCCAGGAGCACCTCCACCCCGAGGTCACCGAAGGGTTCGAGGATCTCCGGGACCGTGGCACCACCCTGTTCGGCGCGCGCCGTTTCCATCAATGCCAACACCGCCTCGGGCGCCAGGGCCTGGCGGACGTACGCGCCGTACAGGGAGTGCCGTTCGTCGTCGACTCCCCCCAGGGCCTCCCGAACCGGTTCCAGGAGCTCGCGAACGCGAACGGGATCCCGCATGGCCATGGCTGCCTGGAGCCCTTCGGCCCACATGGACAGCACCTCGCCGAGCCGCTCCTCGTCACGCTCGAGGGTCACGTAGTCGTGGAACGCCAGCAGGGCCGATGTCTGCCGCTGCTCGTCCGTTCGGGGAAGGGTGGCCTGCATCGTTCGTACGTCGTCGCGTTCGGTCGCAGTCAGGTAGCCGGCGAGCGCATCCGTCACCGAGCCCTCCGAGCCATCCATCCGGGGCTCCGTGAGGTCCACCCCGACCGCCTCCAGGCCTGCCAGGATCGTGCCGGCCTCTTCCCGACCGGCCTCGAGTGCCTCGGTCAGGTCGACCAGATCCAGGTGGCGGACGCCGGCCGCAGCGAGATGGGTGGCCAGCTCGACGGGATCCCGCCGGCCATCGCGACCCAGGTCGACGAGCGCCCGGGTGAGCTCAGCGTTGCTCATCGTGCCGATCAACCGTTCGGCAAGGGGGTCATCGCGGACCCGATCGACCAGGATCTCGACGAGCGAGCGGCGGAGCTCCGCCGGGAGCTCCGTCACGACATCGTGCACCGTGGCGTGCAGGTCGATCTCCCGTCCCGCCTCGATCGACAGGTCCGAGACCAGGCCCCTGAGGCGCTCGAACAGGGCTTCGGCCTGGGTTCCCGGTCCGCCGGCGAGGTCATCGATCCGAAGCTGTGAGGCCAGCAGGTGGGCATCCGGCACGCGAGCTGGGTTGGCCACCACGCCCTCGGCCTCGTGGTCGGCTCCCTCCACCGCGGAGGGTCCCAGGGCGGAGAGCACGATCGACCCGACGCCCGCGGAGGCAAGCACCTCTTCCGCACCGCCCTGTTCCCTGAGTTCCTCGGGCGGCATCGACAGCATGGCGAAGGCCCGTTCCAGGTCGCGAACGTCAGGAACCGCCTGGATCGCCACTCGCTCCACGCGGCGTTCGAAGCACGCGCGGGCCAGTCGCTCGGTCGACTCGTTGGGTGGCAGGGGCGTGCCGGCGAGCACGAAGCCCTCGCTTCGAACCTCTACGTCGATCGGACCTGCTGCGAGGGCCGAGCGGACCGACTCGTGGATCCGCTCCACCGCCGCCGCGAAGCCGGGGCGAGTCGAGCTCCCCGGGAACAGGCGGTACGCTGCCAGACCGAGCCAGAGCTGCCGCAGCAGCTCCGCGACTTCGCCGGCGCGACCGTCCCCCCCGCTCACGACCACCTCGATCGGATGCCAACCCCCTCTCGCGGGGTTATCGACAGTCTGCCGCCTCGGCCTGAGCCGCCCTCACGAGCCTCCGGGTCACCGGAAGATGCCGAAGCGCGGCTCGACCCGTTGCGCCATGGCGGCGGCCATGAGCGCGTTCCCCACCAGCCAGACGTCGGTGATGGGGCCGACCCCGCCGGGGACGGGCGTGATGGCCTCGGCCCTGGACGCGACGCTCTCGAAGTCCAGATCGCCGACCATCCGGGTCTTGCCGGTGGCCGGGTCCTTCACGGCGTGGATGCCCACGTCCACGGCGATCACGCCGTCCGCGACCATGTCGCCGGTCACGAGGGCTCGCACGCCCGCCGCGACGATCAGGATGTCGGCCAGGCACGTGAACTCGGCGAGCTTGCCGGCCGCGTACGTGCGGCTGTGGCAGGCGACGACGGTAGCGTCGCGCTGAAGACCGAGCCACTGTGCCGGCTTGCCCACGCTGTTCGAGCGGCCGACCACCACGATGGTCTTGCCCGAGTAGAACGTGGCGGGATCTCGGCCCCTCGATCCGAGGTAGGAGTCCAGCAGGTAGTAGCAGGAGGCAGGGGTGGACGGGAGGAACCGGGGCCGCCCCTGGGCCAGCAGCCCGGTGTTCTGCGGATGCACCGCCTCGATGTCCTTCAGCGGATCGATCGCGCTGTTGATCTCGGCCTCGGGGATGTGCGAGGGGAGCGGGTGCAGGACCAGGATCCCGGTGATCCGTGGATCGGCGTTCAGCTTGCCGATCGTCGCCGCGACATCCGCGAGCTCGACCTCGGCGGGCAGGCCCTCGGTCACGTACCGATATTCGAGGGCCTCGCACAACCGTCGGACGTGGCGCTCGTACGCCTGCGCGGCGAAGTCCTCGCCCACCAGCACCGTGGCCAGGCCCGGCCGCACCTCAGACAGCCGAAGGACCTTGAGCTCGTCCTCGATCGAGTGCCGCAGGTGGTCCGCGATCGCGTTCCCGTCGATGACGTGGGCCACGTCATCCCTCCTCGAGGGTCGAGGTCAACGCCGCCCCAGGCGCCGGAGGAACTCTCGCTCGTCGACGATCTCGACCCCCAGCTGCTCGGCCTGGGCGGCCTTCGAGCCGGGATTCTCCCCCACGACGACGAAATCGGTCTTCTTGGAGACGCTGGAGGCAACCCTGGCGCCTGCGTCCTGGGCCGCCCGAGTGGCCTCGTCCCTGGACATCGAGGCCAAGCTCCCGGTGATGACGATGGTGGTGCCGGCGAGCGGCCCCTCGGCTGGTCCCTCGGGCTTGTCGTCCGCCACCCGCACCCCGGCCCTGCGGAGCTTCTCGACGAGCTTGAGGTTCTGGCGATCGTGGAACCACTCGTGGACGCTTCTGGCGATCTCCGGCCCGATCTCGGGGACGGCGTCGATCTGCTCCACGCCGGCCTGGGCCAGGGCATCGGTCGAGCCGAACGCTCGGGCCAGAACCTGCGCCACGTGGGTCCCGACGTGGGGGATGTTCAGCCCGACGAGGAGGCGCCAGATTGGGCGATCCTTCGAGCGCTCGACGGCCGAGAGCAAATTGTCGACCCGCTTGTCGGCGAACCTCGGGAGCTGGGCGAGCTGCTCCCGGGTCAGTGAGTACACGTCGCTCGGATCCTTCACCCATCCCATGTCCAGCAGCAGCAGGCCCGTCTTGTACCCCAGGCCCTCGATGTCCATGGCCCCTCGCGAGGCGAAGGCGAACAGCCACTCGACGTTCTGCGAGGGACAGCCCCGCTTGTTCGGGCATCGCCAGTAGGCCTCGCCTTGCTTGCGGACGAGCGCCGTGCCGCACGAGAGGCATGTCCTCGGGAACCGCCAGGGCTTTGCCTTCGGAGGTCGCTTCGAAATGACGGGGCCGACCACCTCGGGGATCACGTCGCCCGCCCGACGAACGATCACGGTGTCGCCCACGCGGATGTCCTTGCGCTTGACCTCGTCCTCGTTGTGCAGGGTGGCCGTGGTCACGGTCACGCCGGAGATGAACACGGGCTCCAGCACGGCGAACGGCGTGACGATGCCCGTGCGCCCCGTGTGCACGTCGATCTTCTCGAGCACGGTGGTGCGCTCCTCGGGCGGGAACTTGTACGCCACGGCCCAGCGGGGGGCGTGGCTGGTGGCGCCGAGCTCATCCTGCAGGGCGATCTGATCGACCTTCACCACCACGCCGTCGATCTCCCAGTCGACGGTGTGCCGGTTCTCCTGCCACTTCTGGATGTAGGCGATCACGCCGTCCAGGTCCTCCCGCACCTCCCCTTGCGGCGGAACCGGCAGCCCGGCGTCACGGCACCACTGGAGGAATCCCGAATGCGACTCGAAGCGGATCTTCGCGTAGCCGAAGCTGTGGACCCACAGGGCGAGTGGCCGACCCGCCGTGACCTTGGGGTCCTTCTGCCGAAGGCTCCCCGCCGCGCCATTGCGGGGGTTGGCGAAGGCGCGCTGGCCCGCCTCGAGCAGCTGTTCGTTCAACTTCTCGAACGCCTTCACCGGCAGGTAGATCTCCCCCCGGACCTCTAGGACCGGGGGCGGGTCCTTGACCCGGAGCCGCTGGGGCACGGAGCGCACCGTCCGGACGTTCGCCGTGATGTCCTCACCGACCCGGCCGTCCCCCCGCGTGGCCCCCTTGACCAGGAGGCCGCCTTCGTAGGTCAGGGCCACGGCGACGCCGTCGATCTTCAGCTCGCAGAAGTACCGGGCCTCGGGCCCCACGGCCCGCTCCACCCGCGTGGCCCAGGCCTTCAGCTCCTGCTCCGCGAACACGTTGTCCAGCGAAAGCATCACGGAGCGGTGCTCGACCGGCGCGAACAGGTCGGCGGGAGCCACTCCCACCCGTTGCGTCGGGCTGTCGGGGGTCACGAGCTCGGGGAATCGCTCCTCCAGCTCCCGGAGCTCTCGCATGAGCTCGTCGTACTCGGCATCGGAGACCTCCGGATCGTCCAGGACGTAGTACCGGTACGCGTGGTTGTTCAGGAGCTCACGAAGCTCCTCCACCCGGAGCTTCGCCGCCGCGCGCTCGCGTTCGGCGTCTGCCATGTCCGCTCCGGGCCGCGTCTACGCGGCGATCTCCACGCCGCCCATCATCCCGATCCGCTCTCCGAGGACCACGACCGCCCCGTGGATCCCGGGGACCTTCTTCAGGTAGTCGAGCGCGGTGCGGAACCCGTCGGGCTTCGGAAGGATGGCCTGGACCCCGGCGGCCGCCGCATCGGCCAGCATGCACGAGTTGGCCAGCACCGCGATGCCGTCCACCCGCCCCCCCTGGTTCGTCGAGATCCCCACGCCCTCCTTGCGGGGCGGGACCACCACGGCGATCGATGCGCCGTTCGGCCGGCGAAGGACGGTGAGCTTCTGGCGCTTCTTGGCGACGATGAAGTAGTCGCCGCCGCAGGCCACCGTGAGCTCACCGCCCGACCGCACCAGGAACCGCCCGACGTGGTCGGCCAGGGCCCCGAGGAAGGAGTACATGGGACCGACCCCCGCGCTCCGACCCACCTGCGCCATCTCCCGGACGATGGCCGGTGCGTCGGGCGGGACATCGATCGGTCGCTTGCTCGTGCGGACCTCGGGGTTGCGGAGCGTGTAGGCCTCGAGTTGCTCCCAGAACGAGAGCGCTGCGGCCCGCGACTCCTCGTCCAGGTCCGTTCGGGCCGTGATGTGGATCACGACGTCCTGGACCTGGATGTCGAACGTCCGTGGCTTCCTCTTGAACAACCGCACGCGGTGGCCTCCGTGGGCCCGTCGGGCACCCGAAAGGCCGATGATAACGAGCCTCGCCGCCGGGAATCCTGCGACGGTCCTCCGCGGTGCCTAGCGCAAGGACTCGATGATCCTGGCGCCGCCGAGGAGCTCGTCGCCCCGGTACACCACGACGCTCTGGCCCGGCGCCACGCCGCGCTGCGGCGTGCGGAACTCCACCCGCAGCCGGCCATCGATCACCTCGACGACGGCGGGGATGTCCTCGCCGTTGTAGCGGATCCGGACCTCGGCCTCGAACGGGCCGGAGGCGGGCGGCTCGCCGCCCACCCACGAGACGCGGTCGGCAACCAGCCCTCGTCGCGACAGCAGATCGCCGGGGCCCACGACCACGCGGTTCGCCCGAGCGTCGACCTCCACGACGTAGGACCGTTCGCCCGTCGACACCCCGATGCCGCGACGCTGTCCGACGGTGAACCGGAACGACCCCCCGTGGCCACCGAGCACATTGCCATCCGGATCGACCACCTCACCCCGGCGAACGAGACCCGGCGCGTGCTCCTCGATGAACGCGGCGTGATCGGCTCCGGGGACGAAGCAGACTTCCTGCGAGTCCGGCTTCGCCGCGACCGGGAGGCCGAAGCGCTCGGCGAGGGCGCGGGTGTCGGCCTTGGCCATCGCACCTACGGGGAACCGGGCCCTGGCCAGCTCGCGCTGGCCCAGGGTGTGGAGCATGTACGACTGGTCCTTGCCGTCATCGGCGCCGCGAAGGAGATGCCATCGCCTCGTCGGATCCCGATCGGTTCGGACGTAATGCCCGGTGGCCACGAGGTCGACGCCGAGCCGATCCGCCCGCTGGAGGAACGCACCGAACTTGATGTGCTCGTTGCAGCGCGCACATGGGTTCGGCGTCCGGCCGGCCTCGTGCTCCCCGAAGAAGTCCGCCAGGACCGTCTCGGCGAACGATGCGGACATGTCGACGACCTCGAAGGCGAACCCGCCGATGCGGGCAACAGCCTCGGCGTCGGCGCGGGCGCTCGGCCCGCAGCAGCCGTGGTCCACGCCGTCGGCCAGGTGCACCAGGTTCATGTGGGAGCCGAGCACCTCGTAGCCCTGCTCGGCGAGCAGGCAGGCCGAGACGGAGGAGTCGACCCCGCCCGACATCGCGACCAGCACGGAACCCTTCGAGCCCATGGTGTTGCGAGTCTACCGGCGGCCTTTCCAGCTGCTCGGTATCCTGGCGCACTGGCCGACCGATAGGGATCGAACCATGAACGTCGTCGTCCTGGTGAAGTACGTACCGGAACCGCAGGGCGTCCCCAAGCTCGGCGAGGACTTCCTGGTCCAGCGGGAGGGCGTCGAGGGAGCCCTGGACCCCGGCGACGAGTACGCGGTCGAGGCCGCGCTGAAGCTCGTGGAGGAGCACGGCGGCGAGGTGGTCCTGATCTCCATGGGCCCGGAGGGCGCGATGGCGGCCGTGCGACGGGGGCTGTCGATGGGAGCAGACCGGGGGGTCCTGGTCACGGACCCCGCGCTCCGCGGGGCGGACGTACTGGTCACGGCCCGCGTCCTGGCCGCGGCCGTCCGCCGTGGCGACTTCGACTTGGTGCTCGCCGGTGTGGAGTCCACCGACGGCTCCACCGGGACGCTGCCCATGACCGTCGCCGAGCTCCTGGACATCCCCTCCGCGACGTTCGGCCGGAAGGTCGAGGTGACCGACGGATCACTCCGGGTCGAACGCCAGACCGAGGCGGGCTACGACGTGGTGGAGTCACCGCTTCCCGCGCTGGCCACGGTGACCGGCAGCGCGGCGGAGCCCCGGTATCCCACGCTGAAGGGGATCATGCAGTCGAAGCAGAAGCCGGTGGAGCAGCTGTCGGTCGTCGACCTGGGACTGCCGCCGGACCAAATCGCGCCGTCCCAGCGGGTCGCGTCGGTGAAGGCGGCTCCGCAGAAGGGGCACGGCGAGATCATCGAGGCCGGCGACGATGCGGCCGCTCGCATCGCGGACGTCCTGGCCGAGGCGAAGGTCATCTAGGCGTGGCGACGGTCTGGGTCTACGCCGAGGTCGGACCGGACGGACCCCATCCGGCCTCCCTCGAGCTCCTGACGAAAGCCAGGTCCGTCGGCGACACCGTCGAGGCGGTGGCGCTCGGCCCGGGGGCCAACCAGGCCGCGGAGGCGTTGGGGGAGCACGGGGCGCAGAGGGTGTTCGCCTCCGACGACCCGATCTACGCCGAGTACCCGGCCCAGCCGGCGGTCCACGCGCTGGTGGACTTGATCCAGGAGCACCGGCCGAACATGGTTCTGTTCGCCACGACCTACGACTCGAGGGACGTGGCCGGCAGGCTCCAGGCGAGGACGGGCTCCACCCTGATGAGCAACGCGACCGACGTCCTGTCGATCGACCGGGCCCAGGCCCAGATCTTCGGCGGGGGCTCGGTCGTCGACGTCGAGCTGTCCGGTCCCGATCCCAGGCTCGTGTTGGTGCGCCCCAAGTCGTTCCCCGCCGAGCCGACCGGAGGGACCGCGGACGTCGTGGCGGTGAACGCCGAGATCCCGGAGGACCACAAGCGAGCCAGGCGAGTCGAGCGACACGACGAGGCTGCCGCCGGGCCCAAGCTGGAGGAAGCTCGCGTGGTGATCGCCGGTGGCCGCGGCCTGCAGGACCCGGCCAACTTCGCCGTCCTGGATGAGCTGGCCTCTGCCATCGGGAGCGCGGCGGTCGGGGCGACCCGAGCGGTGGTGGACGCGGGATGGGTTCCTTACAGCTACCAGGTGGGACAGACGGGGAAGACCGTGAAGCCCGAGGTGTACATCGCCGTGGGCATCAGCGGGGCCACCCAGCACCTGGTGGGGATGAAGGGCTCGAAGCGGATCGTGGCCATCAACAAGGATCCCGACGCCCCTATCTTCAAGCTCGCCGACCTCGGGGTGGTGGGCGACGCGCTGAAGGTGGTCCCCAAGCTGATCGAGGAGATCAAGGCTCGGAGGTCATGACGGGCCGCCCCTCGATCGCCGCGAGGTTCGACGACCTCCGACCGGGGCGGGAGCGCTCGTTCCGGCTCACCGGGCAGGTGGGGGTGATCGAGGCCCGAGCCCTCGAGGAGGTCGGGCCGGCCCTCGACCGGGTGGAGGACGCGGCGCGCGGCGGCCGGTGGGCGGCGGGGTTCGTCGCGTACGAGGCATCGCCTGGCCTGGACCCGGCGATGTCCGTCCGGAAGCACGAGCCCGGCGACCCCTTCGCCGAGCTCCCCCTCCTGTGGTTCGCCATCTTCGAGCGACGCGAGGACGTCCCCGCGTTCGAGCCCGTCGCGGTCGACGGCCCGGCCACCGACGAGGTGGCGTGGACGGCATCGATCGACCGGGCACGATACGACGCGTCGGTGGCCACGATCCGCGAGCGGATCGCGGCCGGCGACACGTACCAGGTGAACTACACGTTCCGGCTGCGCGCCGAGGTGCACCGGGACGAACGCGACCTGTATCGCGACCTCTGCCTGTCCCAGCGGGGCGGGTACGCGGCTCACTTGTCGACTGGACCCTTCGGCGTGCTGTCCGCGTCCCCCGAGCTGTTCTTCCGCATCGACGGCGACCGGATCACCACGCGTCCGATGAAGGGCACGGCCCCGCGGGGGCGATGGCCGGAGGAGGATGAGGAGAACGCGGGCCGGCTGGCGTCCTCCCCTAAGGACCGGGCGGAGAACGCCATGGTCGTCGACCTGTTACGGAGCGACCTCGGCCGCATCTCCGTGCCGGGCACGGTGCGGGCCAATCGGCTGTTCGAGACGGAACGCTACGAGACGGTCTGGCAGCTCACCTCGACCGTGCGATCCAAACTTCGCCCCGGCATCTCCCTGGCCGACGCGTTCCGCGCGCTGTTCCCCAGCGGGTCGGTGACCGGGGCCCCCAAGGTCTCCACGATGGGGCTCATCGCCGAGCTCGAGGACGCTCCGCGTGGCCCGTACTGCGGGGCGATCGGCTATCTCGCCCCACCCGGCAGCGGCGAGCCCAGGGCGAACTTCAACGTGGCCATCCGCACCGTCGTCCGAGACCGGCGGAGCGGGCTTGCCGAGTTCGGCGTCGGTGGGGGGATCACGTACGACTCCTCCGCCGCGGGCGAGTTCGATGAGGCGGTGGCCAAGGCCCGGGTGCTCACCGCTCGCCGGCCGCGGTTCGAGCTGCTCGAGACCCTCCGCCACGAGCCGGCGTCGGGGTTCCGCCATCTCCCCGAGCACCTGGCCCGCCTCGAGGCTTCGGCCCGCTACTTCGGATTCGCCTTCGTTCGGTCCGACGCCGAGGCGGTCCTGGAGAAGGCCGTGGCCGAGTTGGGCGGAGCCGAGGGGATGGTCAGGCTCCTGCTGGCCCGAGACGGGTCGGTCCGGATCGACCTCTCCGAACCGCCGACGTCGGTCCTCGGCCCGGTTCGCGTGGCCATCCATCCCCAGCCCGTCGATCCCTCGGACGTCTGGCTGTACCACAAGACCACGCTGCGGGGTCCCTACGAACGCCGCCGCGACGATCGCCCCGACGTCGACGACGTGGTGCTGGTCAACCATCGGGGTGAGGTGACGGAGTCCACTGTCGCGAACGTGGCGGTCAAGCTGGGGGACGCGTGGTTCACGCCGCCGCTCGGATCGGGGTTGCTTGGGGGAACCTACCGGGCCGTGCTCCTCAGGGAGGGCCGACTCAGGGAACGCACGATCCGGGTCGAGGAGCTCGATGGGGCGAGGGGCCTGGCCCTGGTCAGCTCGGTCCGCGGGTGGCGTCCGGCCGTGCTGGTCCCGTGAGCGAGTCCAAGCGTTACCCGACCGACCCAGGCGTGATCACGGTCCACCTCGGCCAGTTCACCCGGGACCATGCGAACACGATCGCCGGCCGGCTCGAGGAGGCCGGCATCGTGTGGTGGTAGCAACATCCGCCGTGCTTACGTGCCTGAGACAAGTCCCTCACCAGTAACATTCGTAGGCTGGAGTCCGCCCTGTTGGCGAGATTCTGTCTCGCTGCGAGTCTAGCTATCTGGCTTCGACACCTGTCATCCACATGTCCGAACCCCGCGTTACCCTCGGCGTTGCCTGGGAGAGCTGACAATGCGATTCATGCTCGACACGATGATCTTCACTCACATCGTCGGTGACGCCGCCTTCGCGAAGGTCGTGCGGGATGCGGCAAGCAGCGGTTCCATCACGATCGTCACGACGCACGTCCAGGAAGATCAGATTGCGGACAACCCGGACGCTGAGAAGCGAGAGGCGATCTCACGCATCCCGCGGGCCGTCGTCCCGACAACGGGGTTCGCGTTGGGTGTGTCGAAGCTCGGGATGGCGGGGCTCGCCGACGAGGAGACCAGTGCGACGATTGAGCGTATCGGCCAGCGGCACCTGAAGAACACGAAGGACGCGTTGATCGCTGCCTCCGCTCGCGACGAGGCGGACGCGATCGTCACCGATGACAAGACGCTTCGGAAACGCATTCGACGGGAAGGGCTGGACGTAACCCTGCTCACCTTCGAAGAGTTTCGCCGCCACGTCTTGTCGCTCTAAGGAGGACCCGGCCCGAAGTCCGGCCACTACTTTGACCCCAGGAGGAAGGAGGCACATGGGAGCGAATGAGCGTTCGCGGGCGAACCATGCTCGTCAGGCTGCCGAGAAAGTCGGCCGTGACGTACGGGTAATAGGCCGACGAGGATCGATCGACACGACTCAGGACGTTCCGATTCTCATGCAGGCGGTCTCGGACCTCGCCGAGTCCGTTGTCGGTCTCGCATCCGCGGTGGAGGCGATGAACAGAGCGGACTAGGGTCCATCGGCTAGGAACGCTCGTCCCGCCCGGCATAGTGGACGAGCCGGACTCGGCGGTTCCGAGGACAGTCTTCAGCCTTCTGACCCATGGCCGTGTTCGGATTGAATGTCATCTAGTCGGATGTACACCGGCTTTCCCTCAACGATCGCGTCAACCCAACTCTGTGGGGGTTCGATACTTTCACCGACTCCATCCAGCGCCTTTCGCAATGCACCCCGAATCTTCTCTGGATCACCACCTCGCATCTGACCAG
>JBIOXZ010000211.1:0-4261 GCA_044869895.1 Actinomycetota bacterium
TTTGGCACACTTCGACCAAGTACGCCATCACATCGGCGTTGAGCTGGGCTTTCGTGTAGAAACTGAGACCGGACAATACAGCGCATCCCAGTGAACACGAAGTAAACGAGCCCCGGCAAGTCGGCCCTGGTCTCTGCCACGTCACCGAGCTCACCAGTGACAACGTACAAGGGGTGGGGCCCGGCCCCCCGTCTATGTGGTGGGTGGCGGGGCGTGGCCGATTGGTCAAGTAGCATGACGACCAGGAACTAGGATCGTTGCAGCACGAGGCACAAGGCACCCTGCCCGTAGCGCTTAGCACGGGGGGCACGAGGCACCCTGCCCGAGACACATCGCACCCTGCCCGTAGCGCTTAGCACGTAGCCCGTTGGGTCGTTGCCTGGACCTGGCCGAACGCACCCTGCACTAGGCACTAGGCCCGCCAGGTCCGTGCCATCGAGCGCCACGCATCGCGCTTGACCTCGACACAGCTCAAGCACTGCGGACTGCAGACCTGATCGCTCAGTCGGCGTGGGGTGTTGGGGTGAAGCTCGGCACATCGTATGCGGACGACTCTGCCCATTCGACCCTCCCTTATCACTCGAACGTATGTACGATCACCTTGGCCCACAGTGCTCTGACCTGGGCCTTTGCCTTAGGTCTTTCTCTATGTAGCGCAGAATCGTTACATGGGGTAGAGGGCCTGTTGCACATAGGTCGCCGGGTCCTGGCCGGAGTGGCTGGGGGATCCGGACATCGAGACCTTCGACCGATATACTCCTCCACCTGGAGCGCCGATACTGGTACCTGAACGCGGGAGCGCCGTGGCCAACATCAAGTCGCAGATCAAGCGGAACCGCCAGAACGAGCGCCGTCGGGAGCGGAACAAGGCCGTGCGCACCGAGCTGAAGTCCGCGGCCAAGAAGACCCGCACGGCGGTATCCGAGGGTGGAGGCGAGGCCGCGACTGAGCTCCTTCGTTCCGCGAGCCGGGCGATCGACAAGGCGGCATCCCGCGGCATCGTGCACAAACGGGCCGCTGCTCGGCGCAAGTCCCGGCTGGCCAAGGCCGCCGGCAACCCGGCGGCGAGCCCCGAGGGTTAGCTCCGCTCGGCGATCGCCCGCTCGCCGGTGATGGCCATCACCAGGGCGGGCAGCACGACATCGCCGGTGGCGCCCGACTTCAACGTCCGGTCGGCCTGGACCACCCGTTCGTGGATGTCGACCAGCTCGTCCATCGAGAACCGCCGGGCGCTCTCCCGGTACCGGCGAGCCTGCCATTCGAACCGGAGGCCCGCCGCGCGGGCGAGATCGCCCGGTGGCATCCGGTCGGGCAGCGATCGCACTCGGATCAGGTCCCGCAGGCGAGACGCGATGCCCCCCAGGATCGGAAGCGCATCCACGCCCGACTGGAGGAGGGTGGCGAGCGAGCGCATGGCCCCCGGAAGGTCACGGGCGAACGCTCGGTCGCACAGGTCCCACACGTGGTGGTCCCCCAGACCCCGGAACTGCTCGGCCACCAGCTCCCGGGTCACCCGGGTGCCGGCGAATGCCGAACCGACCTGGTCGAGAGCCTGGTCGAGGGCGGCGGGATCCTCGCCCAACCGCTCTACGAGGGCGCTCGCCGCGTCCGGCGCCAACGCGAGGGCCTTCGCCTTGGCCCTCCTCGCCAACCAGGCCGGCAGGTCCTTGCGAGCAACCTTGACCTCGCGGACCTCGCCGACCCGTTGGACCAGCTTCGCCAGCCGGGCCGGCACCCTGCCCCGCTCCCCGACCGGGGCCGAGATCACGAGCGTGGCGTCCGGCGACGGGGCGGAAAGGTACGCGGAGAGTTCGCGCGTCGCGTCCTCAGGGAGGTGTCTGGCGTCGGTGACCAGCAGGGCCCGCCGCTCGCCGAACAGCGACGGGGTGGACAGATCGGCCGTCTCGCCGCCCTGCCACGCGCCCGCATCGATCTCGCGAGGCTGCACCCCCTGACCGAAGATCTCCAGTGCGGCCAGCCGAAGGAGGAACGGGTCCTCCCCCCACACGAGGTGAACGGGTGCCCTCGCCTGGCTCATCGGATTGGAGCGGGCACGAGCGTCATGCCGCGGATTCTACGAGCAGCCCCTCGGGGTCGAAGGTCACCGTGATGTCGCCGGCCAGGTCCGTTCGGAGCACTCGAGCCCCGGTGCCGCGAAGGTCGCCCAGCACCGAGGGGACGGGATGTCCGTAGTCATTCGGCCCCACGCTGACCACGGCGATTTCCGCATCGACAGCTTCGAAGAACTCCGGGAGTGAGGTCGCCGCCCCGTGGTGCGGGACCTTCAAGACCTCGGCCCCGATGTCGGCCTCGGCGTCCAGCATCTCCTGCTGTGCCGGCTCCTCGGGCTCGGTGGCGAACAGGACTCGGTCCTCCTCATGCTCGATCATGATCACCAGCGCGTCGTTGTTCGCGTCCGACTCCGTCCCGGTGAAGCACCTCGACGGTGAGAGCACCTCCACATGGACATCGCCGACGGTGAGCGCGTCTCCCGTCCGGGGATGACGAACCGGGATGTCCTCCTCACGTGCGGCGAGCAGCAGGTTGGCGTAGATGGGCGAGGGATCCGGGCACCCGGGCTCGAGGAGGAGGCCGACCGGGAATCGGGCGAATACGCCGGGGAATCCCACGATGTGATCGGCGTGAGGATGCGACGCGATCGCCACGTCGAGCCGCTTCACCCCCAGCGCCGACAACTTGGTCGCCACCTGTTCGGGATCGGGGCCACCGTCGATCAGGATGCTCGCGCCGGCAGGCGTGGTCACCAACGCGGCATCCCCCTCGCCGACGGAGAAGAAATGGATGAGGAGGTGGGACGGCGGCCCGGCAGACAGCGCGGTGACCCAGACGAACAGCGGGACGAGCGCGCCGCCGGCGATGACGGCGGCGCGCGGAAGCCGGCGGCCGGACCGCAGCCACCACGCTGAGATGCACACGAGCACTCCAGCGACGAGCGGCAGGATGCGGCCGTTCGACGTGATCCATGCCACCGGCGCACTGGCCAGCCGATCGGCGACGAGCTCCAGGTACCGGATGGGGAGGAGCGCGGCCATCGCGAGCACCCGCCCGATGGGCATGACCAACAGGCCCATCCCGCCGGCGGCGATCCCCAAGAGGAGTGCGGGAGAGACCGCGGGGAAGGCCAGCAGGTTCGCGGCGATCGTGACCCCCGGCACCTCGTGGAAGTGGAACAGCAGGATCGGCGTCACGCCCATCTGCGCGGCGAGCGAGGTCCCGGCGGCGAGCGCGACGGGACGAGGAAGAAACCGTAGCTTGCCGGCCAGAGGGGTGGCGAGCGCGACCATCCCGGCCGTCGCCCCCACCGAGAGCTGGAAGCCGATGGACCACACGAGCGCCGGATCGACCACCAGCAGGATGAACACCGCGCCGGCCAGGATCGACGCCGCGCTCCGGGGACGCCCCAGCAGGACGCCGAACAGCGTGAGGCCGGCCATCACGCCGGCCCGCATCACGGACGGCTCGGCGCCGGTGAGGACGACGAAGAAGAGGACAGTGCCGCCCGCAAAGAGGAACCGAGGGAAGCGCGACAGCCGCAACGCCAGGGCCAGGCCGAGCACCGGTCCGAGGACCATGGCCACGTTCTCTCCCGACAATGTTCACGAAACAGGTGTCTCGCCCGGTGGACAGTGTGGATCCCCTATCATGGCCACCGCGGCCGAGCAGGTCGAGCGAACTCGAAGAAAGACCTGGTCACGGGCCCGATCCGAGTTTCTGTGCCCTTCAGGCGCCGCGGTCCCTTCGCTTAGCCGACGCGGCGCCTCCGCCGTGGTTCGGGTGGCGAGAAGCGCGGACCGAGCCCGTGTCCTGGAGCCCATGGTGCGCAGGACCCCGCTACGGGGAGCCGTCGAGCGTGACCACTGCACGCGACGTTCCTGCGGATGAATGGCAGCGGCGTCATCTTCGTGGCCGCCCTCAACGGTTCGGCGCTCGGTCTCGGGGCGGAATTCGCCTGGGCGTGCGATCTTCGCGTGATGGCTGACGGAGACTTCTTCATCGGCCAGCCGGAGATTCTCCTCGGGATCATGCCGGGCGGTGGCGGCACCCAGCGACTGACCCGTCTCATCGGCACCCACCGATCCTTGGTTGCCATCATCGAAGGCAAGCCGTTCACGCCCGCGAAGGCTCTCGCAAACGGGGCCGTCGACGAGGTCGTCCCGCCGGACGAGGTCGTCGCGAGGGCGACCGAACTTGCAGAACACTTCGGCTCGCGGTCAAAGGGGTCGGTCGCGGCGATCAAGAA
>JBIOXZ010000212.1:0-33087 GCA_044869895.1 Actinomycetota bacterium
CGAAGGGCTCTTTCTAGGACTTCGATCCGGCTATCGCTGAGCGTCAGGTCGCCCTTCAGGCCTATCTCCACGATCAAACCCGCCACGCGGGTCGGCTCGTCGTCAACGAGCCTCTTGGCCACTTCGGACCAATAGAAGTCGGCCATGCCGCGGCTGGTCCAGCCAGCCTGTTCTCCGAGAACCTGAAAGGCGAATTCCTTGATCTCCGGCGTTGCCTCGTGGCTCCCCATCCAATCCACGAGCAGGGCGAGGGCAGCCTCGATGCCTGCTGGCGCCTCGGTTCGGATGGACCGCCGACAGATCTCAACGAGACTCCGCCCGGAGATCCCGTCTACCCACCGGCCATACTGCAGCCATCGCAGCATGTGCGGTTCCACCCACCTTCGGTCAACCAATCTCAGGATCCGCTCGGCGGCCCGATCGCTTGATGGACCGCGCGCAGTCGCGTCGAATACGACAGCGCTGAGATCTTCTCGCTGTGACCAGGAGTCCAATGTCTCTTCACGCCACGCCTGCTCGCCGGAGTTGGCCCTCCCCATGAGGTAGGCGCTGAGGAGACGCGGGTCCTCCGACGCACGGGCGGCCTCCAGGAGTTCGCTGAGCAGACTGTGCTCCGGATCCAGCTCCTGAGGGGGGACGAGCGGTACGGAATCGACGTGTCCGCTCACCAAGACGCCATTGATTGGCGACAGGTCGCGAGCGATGGCATCACGTTCGCATACATCAAGGCGACCGAGGGCGGCGACTTCACCGACGATCGCTTCGAGGAGAACTGGCGCGGCGCCCGGGAGGCAGGACTTGATCGAGGCGCCTACCACTACTTCACCTTGTGCACGCCCGGCGACGACCAAGCTATTCACTTCCTCGACGTCGCTCCCCCGAAGAGCGGCGCCCTCCCTCCCGCCGTCGATCTCGAGCTGGCCGGCAATTGCAGTGCGCGCCCCAGTCCGGCGGAGGTCAGGGAACAGCTCGGTGATTTCATCCGCCTGGTCGAGGAAGCGTGGAGACGCGAGCTCATCCTGTACGTCGGCGACGACTTCGAACAGGCCTACCCCATCCGCAAGGAGCTCGATCGACCTCTGTGGCTTCATCGGTTCCTTCTTCGTCCCGGGGACGACGGGTGGCTCATCTGGCAGCTGCATGGCTACGCGCGAGTCGATGGCATCGATGGCGGCGTCGACCTCGACGTGATGCGGGCTTTGCCCTGATCCGCCGGCTCGCTCGCCGGGCTCGATTGGCACCGATGGTCTAGCGGGACGAGAATCCTCACATGGCCTCGAGGGCAGAGAGCCGCGCGGAGTGGATGCGCCTGGGTGTCGGATTCACCGCCTTCGTCGCCGTCTTGGTCGGGCTGTTGATCGCCATCGGCGTGGGAGCTCGCGTCGATGGAAGCGCCATCTCGGACTCCATCTGCGGCTCGTACAACTTCATCTCAAACGACTTCTGCGATGAGTGGAACTACGAGACCCCTCCTGCTGATGCGCTGCCGGTTCCACCCTCTTGGGAGATCGAATGGCGGATGCTTGACTGTGGCAGCGGCGGTTGTGGAAGCAGGCTCTACGTGCTCTCCTCGGGTGCACGGACGGGCGGCGGTGTGGCCGCGTATCTCCGTGAGATCCGATCTCTCGGCTGGCGTGTGGGCACCAACGCGGAGGCTCGACAGGACAACCTGCTTCTGGACGTGGAGCCAGCTACTGATCGCATCTTGGCTCGCCTGATCCCGAGGCGGCTCCAGCGACCCGAGTATGTCTTCGTCTCTCTGGCGATATGCGGCGAAGGCGCCTCCTGCGCGTGAAGTTGTCTCCACGCACGGAACGACCACTCCATGTCCGTATGCTGACACTGCTGAGCTCACGCCCGAATCCGACTCCAAGGCCAGCGGGTCAGACGCGATCGCGGCGGCTCCAGAAGTCCTCGTCCTGACGGCTCCGTTCGATCTGGATGGCGCTGTCGTTGGGGTTGGGCCGATGACGCTCCGCGCCCCGCCGGGCGAGTGCGTCCCGGTCGTCGGCTCCGACAAGGGTCAGGCACGTCTCGCACGCGAGCCACGCCTCCGTCGCCCTGACCTCCGCTGAGCTTCGGACGAACCTCCGGAAATCGGGCCCCTCGAACCATGCGGCCACAGGCCGCCTCCCGCAGAAGCTGCACACTCCGGGCTCCAACGGATCCGTCTTGGCCTGTTCGATGTACCGCTGGATAATCTTCTCCCGTCGAGCCAGCATGCTGCGATCGTCCAGCGCGGCGCCTTCGAGGAGCGCGAGGAAATTCGCCGTGGTGGCCATGTGGTTCTCGAGGAGCCGGCGGTTCTCCTCGCTCTCGCGCAGATACGCCGTGGCGTAGTACCTCATGGAGCCATCGGCGTGCGCGCGAATCGCCTCGATCCGGTCGGCATCGGAGGGCGGGGGACCGAGCACGCGGGGATCGCTTTGGTCATACGGCCGTCCTTCGGCATCGAACGCGATCAGGTCACACCGCTCCCGGCATCGATCGGCCAATCCCCATACCGCCCGGTAGTCCGGATCGAAGCTCCCGGGCAGGGCGTCGATGCGTGCCGCAAACGCCTCGTCATCGTCGTTGCGCACCTCGGCACGGACGATCCCCGGGGCGACCGCTCCGAAGGCCACTCCCCACCCGCGGTCGATCGACGCCGTGGTCTCAACCACCGAGTCGCGAGAACCGGTATGCAGTCCGATCGCCCCGACCAGGCCCTTGTCCTTCTTCGCGATCCCCACCCACGTCGCGTCCCGATCGCGATAGGTGACGAGCTCCAGGACGCCGTCCGGTGTGTCCATCGCATCGAGCGCGATCAGATCTTCACGAGACAGAGGCGCACCATCTGCTCAGCTGGGTCTGGACGGTCATCCGATGAGTATGCCCGGAGCAGCCTTGTGGCCGGAGGCTGTCAGGGAGAGAAGCCGGCCCGCTCACTCAGGGGCTCAATCTGGGGCTCATCCGGGGGCTCAGTCCGTGGGCTCAAATCGGTTCCGGCTCTGCGCGCACCTGAACGACCTTGTCTCCCCACGGTCTCCCCCTCTCGCCCTGAGATCCTGATCCGTGCCTTCAGGAACTCCCCCGAGAACTCCTCCCCCGACACGCTTCGGGGCCACTCGCGCGCCCTTGTACGGGTAGACATGGTCGCACTCAGCACACCAGTCCCGAGCAGGCTTGCGCCAACGGGCGGCATGGCCGCCGTCGCCCCCTTGGGCGGCGGTCGCGGATTCCAGACCGGTTCACGACCGAGTTCCGGTCGGGTTCCGCCTCGTCGCCCCGTCCCAGGGTTCGAACTCGCTGGGTGGCTCGGCTCCCCAGCACGGACGGCGAGCGCGGAACTGTGCTGGAACCGAGCACGGCCCCCACGTCCCGCCGAATCCCCACGGAATCCCTCTCCCCGCTGTCAAGGTTCGGGACCTCGCGTGTCTCTGTGTAGGCGAGATGTCCGCCCATGGGACTCCGCTCCGCCCGCATGTTGCCGCCGTCGCCGAGGCGGCCCAGATGGTCGTGCGCGGAAGATGACCGCCTCGGCCTCGAGGTACTCCGGTTCGGTCGCGTGCCGCGCCGGGTTCCCGAACCACGGAGTCGCAACCTGGGCCGGGCACGATGGGGCGTGGCGTCACCAGGACGCGCGGCCCGGCCCGGGCAAGCATCGACCCGACAACTGCAGACGTAACGGCGACCCACCGCTTGGCCGCGAGCAGGCTCTGAGGGCGAACGGCGATCTCGCCACCGGCGGCCGGCTCTGGCTACCACGCGGAGATCCGCGGAGATACCGCCGCGACGGTCACGGACGCGCGCCGGACGGGCGATCAGGACGGCCCCGAACCCGGGCACCTCATGACTGAGGTGCGCTCGGAGTATGCGGGTGGCCGGAGAAGGCTCGAACGGCGAGTCAACGGGACCGCTGCGCCGGCGAGGGCCGCGGAGATCTGCGAAGGCGCCCGCCGGATGGCCCGAAGGCCGAGCTCGGCCTGCGGCCTAAGGACGCGTGCTGAGCGGCGATGAAGGAACAAAGAGATCTGGGGTTCACCGCATCGTTCACTCCGGGGAGGGGTTTCGGGTAGGGGAGGCCGCCGGCTTGCTGGTTCCTCACCAGAAGCGGCCTGAACGAGCTCGCCGAGGCCACGGGTGTCCGGCCGTCGGACCTACCCTGGATCCCGGACGGCAGCTACCGGTCGAACCAGATGCTGGCCCACCGGCTTGGGGTCAACGCGTTCTTCTGCGCGCTCGCCGAGGCCTCCAGAGCCCACGAGGGCCACTGCCTTGCCACCTGGCGACCCGAGCACTGGGTCCGCACGCGTGCCGCCGAGATCAAGCCGGACGGGTTCGCGCGGTACCTCCATCCGGGAGGAGCGTGCGAGTTCTACCTCGAGTACGACCGGGGCACGGAGGCGTTCGGTGCGCTGGCGCGAAAGCTCGAGGGCTACCTCCGGCTCGCGGCGGGGTGGACGAAGGAGCAGGGTCTCGTCGGGTTTCCGAATCTCCTCATCATCGTTCCGGAGGGGGTGCGCGAGGGGGAAGTCGGCTCGGCCCTTCGCCACGCGATCGGACGTCTGCACGTCCGCGGTTCGCTCGCGACGTTGTTCCCACTGCACGTGGCGAGCGAGGATCAGCTCACCGAATTCGGCGTACTCGGTCTCGTTTGGAAGCACCTGCCAACCGACGGCGATCGCCTCTCACTCGTTGACCTTCCGACCCGCTCCCGGAGATCTGTACCGGGCAAGGCGTTGCCTCGGTCGGTACTTCACCGACGTCGATGCCGACCACCGTCGTCGGATCTCCCCCGTGTCAACGACACCCCGATTCCGCGCCCTACCGCCCCGACATGCCCCCTGACCCCGCGGCGCGCAGACGCGCCAAGGACTGACGGTGAGCGTCTTCGCCGCCACAGGATCGGCAAGGCTTCGGCCGACACACGCGAGGCCCAGGGAGCGACACCTGCCGGGACTACGCTCGCACGTCCAGGAGCGGGCCAGCCGGCGCCTCCCGAGCCGCGTGCGCTACGGGCTCTGGCCCGGGTCTTGGTCGACGTGGCGCTGGCAATGGAGCACGAGGACAAGGAGGACGAGCCATGGACGCGGTGATCTACCTTCGGGTCTCCACGAAGGAGCAGGCCGCCAAGGACGAGTCCGGCGAGGGCTACTCGATCCCGGCCCAGCGGGAGGCCTGCCTTCGCCACATCGCCGAGCGGGGGTGGAGCCTCGCCGGAGAGTTCACCGACGCCGGCGAGTCCGCGCGCACCGCCGACCGCCCGAGGCTCAAGGCCATGCTCCGACGGGTGGCCGAGGGGGGAATCGGTGGGCTGAGTGGCCGCCGTCGGAGCCGCCGGGCCTGCCCCCCTCCCCCAAGGGCAATGCTCAGCAAGGACACGGGGGATCTGATCCCGGAATCAAGCCAAGGAGGCGCCAGAACCCGGAGGGTGCTTCGTTCGAACCTCGCACACTAGAGGCCGTCGGGAACGACGTCCCCTGGCTCGGGACCAATCGGCCAGGAGGTTCGCCGGTCACCTTGATGACCAACTCTCATCCCAGGACCATACCGTTCGTGAGCTCCGCGTTGTCCATGGCGGTTGCAGCGCCCGGCCTCGCGGGAGAAGGATGGCGTCGTGGACGTGCCGGAGACTCGGTACGCGAGGACCGCCGATGGTACCCACATCGCCTACAAGGTCGTCGGCACGGGGCCCATCGACCTCGTGTATGTCCCCGGCTGGTACTCGCGACTGGATGTGTCGTGGGAACAACCGCTTGACGCCAGGTTCTTGAGGTCACTGGCCTCGTTCTGTCGCCTCGTCATGGTGGACCGGCGAGGCATCGGGCTCTCCGATTCAGTAACACGCGCTGCACCGCCTCCGCCGGAAGTGCTGCTGGATGACCTCAAGTCGGTCATGAACGCCGTCGGGTCAGACGAGGCGGCGGCGTTGTTCGGCGAGTTCGAAGGCGGACCTCTCTGCACCCTGTTCGCTGCCACACATCCAGAGAGCACGCGCGCCCTCGTGCTCTACGCCTCCCGTGCGCGCGGCGCCTGGGCGCCGGACTACCCGTGGCGGATGACGGAGCAGCAGTTCGAGGCGGCCATCGCGCGAGCAGAACACGCCGTCGAACGCGGCTGGGACGAGGACTTCTTTCTGCAATGGGCCGAGGAGACTGTCCCGTCGCTCGCACACGACAAGGGCTTCAGGCCGTGGCTGCGGAAGGCGTTCGGTCCGCCCGGAGCCTTCGGCTCGGCGATCGCGCTCGCTCGCTTGGACCACGAGCTCGACATCCGGGCGGTCCTGCCGACGATCCAGGTGCCGACCCTTGTCATCAATCGCATCGGCGACCGCGTAGCAAACGTCGAGGAAGGCCGCTGGCTCGCGGCGCAGATTCCGGGCGCACGATTCGTCGAGCTTCCCGGAGACGACCACCCTCCTTGGGCGGGTGACCAACGCTCAGTCATCGAGACGATCAGCTCGTTCCTCGGAGTGAGTCGCCCGCCAGCCGAGGTCCATCGCGTGCTCGCGACGGTGCTCTTCACCGACATCGTTGATTCGACGCGGAAGGCGGCCCAGCTGGGAGACGCCGAATGGAAGGATCTCCTGGCCGATTGCGAGGAGCGATCGAGGGCCGAGGTCGCCAGATATTCCGGCACGCTCGTCCATACAACGGGGGATGGGATCTTCGCGACCTTCGACGGGCCGGCGCGTGCGGTACGTTGCGCACAGGCCATCGGGATGTCGCTCCGTGAGGTCGGGCTCGAGATCCGGGCCGGCTGCCACACGGGGGAGGTCGAGCTGGCCGACGATGCGGTCAGCGGAATCGCCGTTCACATCGGGGCGCGGATCGCCGCGCTGGCGAGCGGAGGCGAGGTCCTTGTCTCCTCCACGGTGAAGGACCTGGTTGTCGGTTCGGGCCTCAGCTTCGAGAACGCCGGCGAGCACCAGCTGAAGGGCGTCCCCGACCGCTGGCGGGTGTATCGGGTGATCCAATAGAGACCCTCGTCCGTGCCGAGCACGGCTCGGCGTCCTGGCACGACAGTTCGCCCAGACGATTGGACGCTCGGCTTCTTGCTAGGCGCCCATGTTGTGGCTGCCCGTGCGGCAGCGTTCGCCCCGAATCTCGGCGATGTAGGATGGCCTCTGCTCGTAGGTGCGCCGGGAAGCCTGGTCGGCAGGAGACCAGGCATGCGTACACCTTCGGCTGTCCGCCGCTCCACCCAGTGGGGTCGATCCCGCTCGAGGGCCAGGTCCCGTTTCCAACGGGTCTTCTACTGTGCCGTCGACTCCGCCCTGGGGAGGGATGACCGATGAAGGCGCGCAACCTGGCGAGCCCGCGTGAGACGCTTCGAACCGACGACCCCGCCAGCGAGGCTGCGCGGATCCTCTCGCGGCACGACGTCCGCGCGATTCTCGTGGTGGACGCAAGCGGCGAGTTCGCGGGCGTTATCAGCGATAGCGAACTCCTTCGGTGCCTGCTGCCGGCCTACTTGGAGGAGAACGAATCGCTTGCTCGCGTAATGGAGGAGTCGGCCGCCGAGGCCCTGTACCGCAGGCTCGAGGGCCGCACAGTCGCCGACCTGATGCCCGAGGACCGCGACGATCAGCCGGTGGTCAACGGCGACGACACGCTGATCGAGGTGGCCTTGGTGATGGTCAGGTCGCGTGCCTCCCTCGTGGGAGTCCTTGATGGCGGCCATTTGATCGGGGGAGTCGCGATTGAGGATCTCGTGACACACCTTCTTCGGAAGCGATGAGCGACGTCGTCGCGATCATCATCTTTGTCGGCGCCTACGTGTTGATTGCCACCGAGTGGGTTCATCGCGTCGTCGTCGCGCTGGCCGGCGCTGGCTTGATGCTGCTGTTCCAGATCGTCGATGCGAACGATGCCTTCCAATCTGAGGAGTTCGGGATCGACTGGAACGTCATCTTCTTGCTCTTCGGGATGATGATCGTCATCGCGGTGCTGCGGCGCACGGGGCTCTTCGAGTACTTGGCCATCTGGTCAGCCAAGAGGGCCCGTGGCCGGCCGCTCACCATCATGATCTTGCTCATCGTGATCACCGCGATCGCGTCGGCGCTCCTCGACAACGTCACGACGATGCTGCTGATCGCCCCGGTGACGGTGCTGATCGCCGAGAGGATCAGCGTGTCACCGGTTCCGTTGCTGGTCGCCGAGGTCTTCGCGTCCAACATCGGAGGGACGGCAACGCTGGTCGGCGACCCGCCGAACATCATCATCGGCAGCGCGGCTGGGCTGTCATACCTGGACTTCCTCGTGAACCTCGGCCCGATCGTTGTCGTGCTCTTGGTGGTGTTCTCGTTCCAGACGCGGTGGATGTTCCGCCGCGAGCTCACGTTCCAGCCGGAGCGGATCCAACAGCTGATGCAGCTGGACGAGCGCGAGGCTCTCTTGCCGGGATCCCTGCTCCCCAAGGCCCTCGTGGTGCTCGGGGTTGTGACAGTTGCGTTCGTGCTTCAGGGTCCTCTGGGCTACGATCCGTCCGTCGTCGCACTCCTCGGGGCGGGAGTCCTGATGCTGATCGCCGGGGGGGACCGGGTCGAGTACCTGCGGGACATCGAGTGGCCCACGCTCGTCTTCTTCATCGGCCTGTTCATCATGGTGGGCGGCCTCGTGAAGACGGGGGTGATCGAGGAGCTTGCCGACGAGCTCGTCGAACTCACGGACGGACGGCTGTTGCTGGCCACAGCCATCCTGTTGATTGCATCCGCCGTCCTGTCGGCGCTGGTGGACAACATCCCGTATGTCGCAACGATGGTGCCGATCGTTGCCGCGCTCGCCGCCGCGATCCCCGGCGACACCACGGTGCTGTGGTGGGCCCTGGCCCTCGGCGCCGACCTGGGTGGCAACACCACGTCGATCGGCGCGAGCGCGAACGTGGTCGTGCTCGGCGTGGCAGAGAGAAGCGGACATCCGGTTAGGTTCGTGCGGTTCCTGCGCTACGGCGCCCCGGTTTCAGCGCTCTCGATCGCGCTCGCCCTCGCTTATCTATGGCTTCGCTACTTCGCCTTCGTCTAGCTCGACGTGTTCCTGGGGAGCGACGTCAAGACCCCCGTTCGACGACGCCCGGCTCGCGGAGTAGGATGACCGCGAGTTCGGCGGTGTGCCGGGAAGCCTGGTCGGCGTGGAGCTGGCCATGCGCGACTGGCGCTTCGACTCCAAGAGTTGGCCCCGTCACCGGTCCGGGATACACGGGACCCTCGGATCTCGGCTGCATGGTTTCCTTCGCATGGAGGAGGCTTCTGCTCTCCTCATCGTCGGTGCAGCGGCGACGGCCCTCCTCTGGGCCAACTCACCGATTCGAGACTCCTACCACCAGCTGTGGAATGCGGTCGCAGGAGTCACCATCGGCGAGTGGGAACTCGCCAAGGACCTCCGCCACTGGGTGAACGATGGGTTCATGGCCCTGTTCTTCCTGGTCGTTGCCCTCGCGGTCAAGCGCGAGATCATTTCCGGTGAGCTGGCCCACCCGCGGATATTCGCCCCGCCAGCGATCGCGGCCTTCGGGGGGATGCTGGTCCCCGCTGCGGTCTACCTCCTCCTCAGCGACCAGAGCCGAGGTTGGGGCATCACGCTCGCAACGGACATCGCGCTTGCCCTCGGGGTCCTGAGACTCGCCGCCCCACGAGCACCCGGCTCCCTTCGATCGTTTCTTCTGACGCTTGCCCTCCTCGACGTCATCGGAGCGGCCGTCGTAATGGCCCTGTTCTACTCAGACGACGTCGTTGTGGTGTGGGCCCTGCTCGCTATTGCGATCGTCCCGCTCATCTGGGCTCTCCGGATGGTTCCATCCTCATCTCATGTCCTCTACGTGGTTCTGGGAGCTGCGCTCTGGATCGCCCTCGATCAGTCGGGCATTCATCCTGCAATCACCGGAGTCCTGTTGGGGCTACTGACGCCGGCTAGAGCGCCAAGTCGGGATCCGACAGCATCCGAGAACGCTCGCTGGGCGGTTCGTGAGGCGGGGCTGCAACCCGACACAGCCGATGCTGCGGCTCCGTACTGGCTTTCCGTCTCCCAAACGTCGCGCAGTGCCGTGTCTCCGCAAGCGCGAGTCGAGGGTGTGTTGCATCCCTGGACAAGCAGGGTCGCCATGCCCACGTTCGCGCTTGCGAACGCCGGAGTGGAGCTCAACGCTGAGGCCTTTGATTCGGTCATGAGCCCGATGGGGGCCGGAATCGTCGCGGGATTTGTGATTGGCAAGCCCCTGGGCATCGGCGCAGGTGTGTGGATCGCCAGGCGCTTTGGCCTCGGGCGACTCCCGGGCGGCGTCTCCATGCCCGCGGTCGTCGGCGCCGCGGTCCTGGCAGGAATCGGTTTTTCCATCGCGCTGCTCATGACCGAGGTTAGTTTCGACGACTCAAGCTCCACCAACAGTGCCAAGCTTGCCGTCCTCATTGCGTCACTCATAGCAGCCGTCGGGGGAGCGTTGATCCTTCGCTCCCTCGACACGAGAGGTGATCGATCCATATCCAGGACAAGCGGTGCTCATGTAGGGCGTAACCCGCACAGGGGCAGGTGGTTGTGGAAGGAGGACGATCATGAGGACGACTGATGTCGTGGTTGAACGGGCGCTCGCATTAGCCGACGAGGGACACGATGAGGAGAGCTCGGTTCTCGATCTACTCGAGGCGTCGATGGGCAAGCGTGTCGCGCTCGTGATGGCCCGCCAACGGATCAACGAGCAGGCAGACGCTATTGGAGCCGATCGCTCGGCACGAGCCGTCTCGCTGATCGAAGCGGCAATCGCCAAAGGAGACCTGGCCGGCTGACGCTCGTTGCCGCGTGAGCCCCTTAGCCGAGTGCGCCTGAGCGGCCCGCGCGATCTGCTCGCCAGGAGCGACGGTCATGCAATTTCCGGACACAAGACGGACGTTGCGGCCGCGGCGAGGGCGGTTCCGAGACGGGACCCAGACGGGACGGACGATCCTTGAGGAGAATCGCCACGGGCAGATAGGCCTCAAACAGGTTGCTGGGTCCTCAGACGGCCGTTCCCTGGGCGAATCAGGGCGAATCGTTCCTGGCTAGTTCGTCGGAGGCGGACTTAGCCGAGACGCTCGCTCACGTTAAGAACCGAGTCTCTCGCGAATCGCCACCCGGTACTCGACGACGCTCTGCACGCTGCCATCCACGACCTTGGCCGCATCGTTTCGAAGGCGGCTCGCTTTGATACGACTGGCCTCCATCGCGTCCTGACGGTTCCAGAAGCTTATGGTCAGCGCGCGATCACTCTCCGGGCTAATGAACACGCCGATCTCTTCCAGACCACCCATGTCCTTGATCTCGTCGATCGCCTCTCGGAAGCTGGCGACGGCTTCCTCTGCCCGGTAGCCCGGGATTTCATAAACGGCAACTCGTGCGAACATCAACGCACCTCCTCCGCTCGGTACCACTGACCGATTTCATCCATCACTCCGAAAAATGAAAATAGGCCGGCCGTCGCCGACCAGCCTTCCCGGCATCACCTCCCCCACTATGCGCGCTCAGGATGAGGGCGTTAGATGAAGTGACAACCATTGCCGGGAGCGTTGTGGTAAGAGGAGATTCAGCCGACCTCTGGGAAGTGGAGACCATCGAGGGAATCCCAGGTGGCAGCAGCGACGTGGGTTCCGGGATGGCCATAGGAGCCGGCCTAGACTGGATCACCACTCCCGAGGCGGTCGTGCGCATCTATCTAATCGTTGCCTCGTTTTCGGCCGGCGAACGACTTGGTCCTCAGGTCGCGCCAGCCTTCCGACAGGGAGATGCCGATGACGCGAGAGTTCGACTTGCTCGTAGACGTCCCGGCGTTCCCCCGACTATGCCTCCCGCCTGACGCGTTCCCCCGGCTTCTCGGGAGGCAGCTTCGGCGGGGATCGCCCTTTAGGGCCAAGGGAGTCGGGCACGTCGAGTACCTCTACCGGCCGGACTGCGACGTCCAGTGGCGGATGCTCGGTGTCTCCAATACCCGGCCCGGGGCAGCGGAGCGGCTTCTGGACCGTCGTATTCGGGGTGGGCGCGAGAGGCCCGCGATCCCGGCGGCCGGGCCCTATAATTTGGAAGACGCTATCCGGAGGGCGGACTGATGGGAAGCCTCGGAGTCTCCGAGCTGCTGATCGTTCTCGGGGTGATTGTGCTGCTGTTCGGGGCGAAGAAGCTTCCGGAGGTGGCGCGCTCGCTCGGCCGCTCCACCAGTGAGTTCAAGAAGGGTCTGAAGGAGGGCTCGGCTGAGGCGGACGAGTCGGGAGCTTCGACGCCCAAGGTCGAAGCCAAGCCCGAGGCCAGAGCGGAGGATTCCCCCAAGTAGCGAGAAGCCGCGCCGTCCTTCCCGTCGCGGATGGCCTTCCCCCTGACCATCGCGGCGACGCTAGTCCCCGGCTGCGGCTGCCCGCTTCACGGCCGATAGAGTGGAGGACGCCGCCCAAAGATCCACTGGACTCACTCCCGTCGGGTACAAGAACTCTACCGCGATGCGGTACTCGTGAATCAGCCCACGCAACACGTCCCGCCTGAGGATGTCGAGGGAAGGCCTGAAGGCCTCGCCCTCGCGCCACCGACTAGGAACGACATCAGGAGCAAGGGGATGCCTGCCTCTAACTGCGCAGGCATGTAGCATTCGTCGCGTGTCGCGTACGGGCCTCCGCCGCTACACCCGCCAGGACTTCCTGCGACTCTCCGCCGGATCGGCCGCAGCCTGAAGGGGTCGCAAACCCTGATCCCACTCATGCCGCCTCTCCGTGGTACTCGCTGATGAGACCACCGATGATCGCTGTACGTTTGATCTCGTCCAGTGGGACCGCCCTGGGGCCGAAGCCGTTCCTCTCTGGCGTATTGAGGTCGATCCCACGGTGCGGCCGATGCGAGTTGTAGTGGGCCTCGTAGTCGCATAGAAGCCTGAGGAGATGCCTTCGGCCGACCACGAGCACGAGGTCGAGCAGCTCGGAGCGGACCGTGCGGACGAACCGCTCGGCGAAGGCGTTGGTGTTCGGGGCGCGGACCGGGGTCCTCATCACCCGGGCGCCTTCTGAGCGAAAGACCTCGTCGAAGGAGGACGTGAACTTTGAGTCGCGGTCTCGGATCAGTACCGGACGTTGTCCGCTTCACCGTCCATCGCCAGGTTCCTCGCCTGCTTGGTCACCCAGCCGGCATCAGGATGGCGGTCACCCCGGCGCTGCGCACGCGCCTGGTCCCCACCTCGAACTCCGACCAGGAGGGGCCGGTGCGTCTTGGTGCTGGTGGGATGCCGGCCCGGCGGAGAAGCGAGCGGATGGTAGTAGTCCCGACCCGTTAGCTCAATCCCTGCAGCTCGCCCCTGATCCTGATGACTCCCCACCGGGCGTTGTCCCTGGCCATCTGAACGATCAGGCGGCCGAGCGAGGGATCGAGGGGCGGGCGCCCGCTCCTCGAGCGCTTGTAGGTCCACTTGCGGGCCACGAGTTCCCGGTGCCAGCGGAGGATCGTGGCCGGGGAGACGATGAACCCTGACCAACGTTCGCGGCGGATCAGCCTCGCGAACGCGACGATCATCATCCGGTTGAGCCGGCGGATGCGAGGTCTTGGGTTCGCCCGCTTCAGGACGGCGAGTTGGTGTCGAAGGACGAGAATCTCCGCCACGCGCTCGCGCGTGTCGTCATCCAGTGTCATGCGGAGCACTAGCCGAAGGATGAAGTAGCAGGCGGCGAAGAGCACCGCGCGATGATGCAGAGCCCGTGATCACACGGTCGATCGATCGTTTCGGACCCCTTCAGGCGTCCTGCAGAAGCTCGGCCTAGGCGTCAAGGGCGAGCAGGGAAGCGGGACACCCACCTCGATCCCCACTGTTATCTTGAGCACGCCGGCCCCACCTCCTGCCCTACGAAAGCCGTGTGATCGCCAGTACCTCGTAGGTCACGACGCCACCTGGAGTCTTGGCGTCAACCGACTCGCCCGCCCGCCTTCCGAGCAGCGCGGATCCGAGCGGCGATCGGATCGAGATCCACGATTCGTCGAGTCGCGCCTCGAGCTCGCCGACCAGTGTGAAACGCTCCCGCTGGGCCGAGCCCGATCGTCGCACCGTTACGGTGTCGCCGAGCTCGATCACGGTGGGATCGTGTGGCTCCTCCTCCAGCGAAGTCGCCGTAGCAAGGGCGTGGCGTACGACTCCGGCCTCGCGAGTCGTGGCGCGGAGCGCGGCCTGAATCAACGGATCGCCCGACTCCGCGAGCTCTCGTTTGAGCAGCGGGACCCACTCCTTCTCCAGCTTGCGCAGCCGTTCCTCCAATGAGCGTCGTGCGTTCTCTGACAGCCTCGGTCTGTCCACCCCCGGTTCCTTCCGTGGAGAATCCCGGCTAGCGCTCCCGAACGGCCTCTCCTGAGTCCTCTCCGTCGGCCTCCGGTGCGCCGGTGTGGGCCGCCGCCGACGCGAAACGAAGGAGCTCGATCGGGATCGGGAAGATCAACGTGGAGTTCTTCTCGGCTGCCACCTCCGTCATCGTCGAGAGCATCCGCAGCTGCATCGCGCCGGGGCGTCGCTCGAGCACCTCCCCGGCCCGGCTCAATGTCTCGGACGCCTCGAACTCCCCCTGCGCGTGAATCACCTTGGCTCGCCGCTCTCGCTCCGCTTCGGCCTGACGAGCCATCGCGCGGCGCATGGTCTCGGGCAGCTCGACGTCCTTGACCTCCACGAGGGTGACCTTGACCCCCCACGGATTCGTCAGGTCGTCGATGATCTTCTGCAGCCGCTGGTTGATCTCGTCGCGGTTGACCAGGAGGTCGTCGAGGTCGACCTGACCTAGGATGCTCCGAAGGGTGGTCTGGGCGACCTGCGAGGTTCCCAGGATGTATTTCTGGATCGCCACCGTCGCCTTGATGGGGTCGACCACGTTGAAGTACGTGACGGCGTTCACCCGCACGGTCACGTTGTCCCGCGTGATGACGTCCTGCGGCGGGATGTCCATCGTGACCGTCTGCAGGTTCACACGAACCATCCGGTCGACGACCGGGATGATGACGAACAGCCCCGGCCCCTTCGCTCCGATCACGCGCCCAAGTCGGAAGATGACGCCCCGCTCGTACTCGGGAACGATCTTCACGGCAGAGACGAGGAGCAGAAGGAGCAGCGCGACGGCCGCCAAGATCCCGTAAAGAAGTGTCTCGCTCATGTTCTTCCCCTTTCAGCGCGTTGCGCGGTTGCACCCTCCTCGCGCTCCTTCTCGAGAGGCTTCGGCTCTCTGTTCGTTTCGGGTTGTGCCTCTTCCTCGGGGTCGGGTTCGACGACCAGCCGAAGGCCATTCATCTGCACGACGCGAACTCGCTGCCCCTGCCGGAGCGTCCCGCGGACCGCTCGCGCCGTCCACCACGCACCCTGGAGGAACACCAGGGCCTCGTCCCCGTCGGCGGACTTCACCGTTGCCCGGCCACCGACGATCGCGTCGGTCCCGGTCGTTCCGGCGAGATGACGCGATCTCCACGCGACCCGCCCGAGTGCGATAGCTCCTCCGCCGGCAACCAAGGCCGTCGGCAGGAGCACCACAGGGTCCACCCCGATCAGTCCTCGGAACAGGAACAGGCCCGCAAGCACGAGCGCGACCGTCCCGCCGGCTGCGAACACACCGATCCCCGGGACGAACAGCTCCGCGACGAACAGGCCGGCCGCCAGGACGAGCAAGATCACGCCGGCCGCGTTCACCGGGAAGATCGACAGCGCTGTGAAGGCCAACACGAGCAGGATCACGCCGACGATCGCGCCGCCGCCGAAGCCCGGGTTCGCGAGCTCGTACAGGATCGCTAGGGTGCCGATCGAGATGAATAGGAACGCGAGGTTCGGATCGGAGAGCCACTGCAGCACGCTGCGGGCGAGCCCGAGCTCGATCTCCACGAGCTCGGCTCCGGCGGTCCTCAGCGTCACCGTCCGGTCGGGACCGAGCGCGACGGCCCGCCCGTCCAGCGCCTCCAGCAGCTCGGCACGATCGCGCTCGATCAGCTCCACGATGCCGAGCTCGAGCGCCTCGCTCGCGGCGACCGAGCGGCCCTCGCGTACGGCGTCGATCGCGAACTCCACGTTGCGGCCGCGCTGCTCGGCGATCGACTCTGCGTAGGAGGCGGCGTCGTTGATGACCTTCTGCGCCAGGTCGCCGCCCTCGAGGTCGATCGGCGTCGCAGCGCCGATCGAGGTGCCGGGAGCCATCGCTGCGACGTGCGAGGCCAGGGTGATGATCGCGCCGGCCGAGGCGGCCCGCGCTCCCTGTGGTGACACGTACACGATCACGGGCAGGCGCGCATTCAGGAACGACTGGACGAGGTCGCGCATCGACGTGTCGAGCCCGCCGGCCGTGTCGAGCTCGACCAGGAGCGCCTGGCGCCCCCCGCGCTCGGCAAGATCGAGGGCGTCGCGGACGTGGTCGGCGATCACCGGCGTGATTACGCCGTCGACCTGGACGACAACGATGCCGCTGCGGGCAGCCTGCGCGCGCGCGGTGGACTCAGCGGCGAGGAACAGGCCTGCGATCAGCAACAGCCAGGCCGCGATGCGTCCGTAGCGGGCACCGATCTCGTGGGCGTGGTCCCCCCGCCTCGACCGGCGGATCATCCCGAACATCGCCTTCTCTCGCTGGGCCGCTGGCCTCCCACGTCGCGCCACCTTCCAGATCGTGCAATGCGGTCATGGGAACGGGACGATTTCGCCACCGCGATCTCCCTCAGCACTTGCAGATGCCTCCTCATCGTCTAAGACGCAGAAACCGGTCGACGAGTTGATCGATGGAAATCCCGCCGATCAGCTGACCCTTGTCCACCACGCCGACGAGCGATGCATGTGAGCGCGCCATGACCCACGCGACAGTCAAGAGGGGGTCGTCGACTTGAGCACAACGGAGTTCCTTGCTTCCTCTGGTCATAAGGTCGGCGACCGTACGATCCTGGAACCGCTCGTATAGCCTCGCGGGTGCGCTGTCTTTGAGCACACGCGCAAGCTCGGGAGCGTCGTGCACGTAGGACGGGAAGAGGCCGCGCAGAAGCTCGCCGTCCGTCAGCACGCCGGCGAAGTCACCCGCTGAATCGACGACAAGGAGGGCGTGGAGGTCATGCCGCGAGAGGATCCGTGCAGCCTCGATCGCCGGGTCGCCCGTGCGCACCGTTACGTGCGGGCTCGCAAGGTCCCGCGCCTTCAATCGGTCGCGCGTCGCCGTCGACCCCGACGGAACTGCGCCGCGCGAGCGCCGCTCGGCGAGGATCACCGAGGCGACTACACCCGCGACGAGCGAGCCCACGAGTACTCCGATCTTGGCCCTATCGATGGTCTCAGGCCGGGCGAAGGCCAGTTCGGCGATGAAGATCGAAACGGTGAATCCGATGCCGGCCACCGCCCCAACGCCCAAGATGTGCCGTGTTCGGACCGCCGCCGGGAGCCGGCCGAACCCCAGGCGCACAGCCACCAGGCTCGCCGTGGTTACGCCGGCCATCTTGCCGACGACGAGGCCGAGCACGACGCCGAGCGTCACCGGACTCCGTAGGGCGTCCATGGCGACGTCGGCAGACAGCCTGACGCCCGCGTTCGCAAGCGCGAAGAGCGGGACCACCAAGAGACTCGTCCACGAGTGCAAGAGGTGTTCCACGCGGGCGAGAGGCGAGACCGCTTCACGGGAGAGCGTCGTGAGCCACAACCAGTGGTGGGCATCCGCGTCGGGCGGCGTTGGGTCGTCCACGGTCTGTTCAGCGACCCGGTGCGCCTCCTCACTTACGCCGCGCGGACGCTGGAAGGGGACGGCAGGAGTGAGTAGCCCAAGGGCGACGCCGGCTATGGTCGGGTGGATACCCGACTCGTAGACGGCGAGCCAGACAAGCACCCCGATTGCGATGTAGACCGCCGCAGCGCGCACGTAGATGCGCTGCAAGACGAGGATCGCAATACAGAGACCCACCGCGACGACCAGCGGCGCCCAGAGAATCTCGTCCGAGAAGAAGACTGCGATAACCACGATCGCCCCAATGTCGTCAACGATCGCGAGGGTTAGAAGGAACGGCTTGAGTCCCGCCGGTGCGCGCCGCGCCGCGATCGTGAGCACGCCGACCGCAAACGCGATGTCGGTGGCCATCGGCACTCCCCAACCGGCCGCGCCGTCGCCGCCGGTGTTCACAGCTAAGTACATAAGTGCGGGCACGAGCATGCCGCCGATCGCCGCCACGACGGGCACGGCCGCCGTGCGCAGGTCGCGGAGTTCGCCGGTCAGCAGCTCACGCTTGATCTCAAGGCCGACGACCAAGAAGAACAGCGACATCAAGCCGTCATTCACCCAATGGCGCACGTCCTCTTCGACCAACCAAGGTCCAAGCCGAATGGGGAATTGGCTCGTCCACAGCTCCTCGTACGACGTCCGCCAAGGTGAGTTGGCCCACACGAGGGCGGCGGCGGCAGCGGTGAGAAGAACGAGGCCACTCGAGGCCTCCTCCTCAAGGAAGGACTGGAGCGGTCGAAGCAGGTGCCGCGGGAGTGGGCGACTCGAGCGCGACCACGGAGCGCGCAGAACGACGTCTTCGTTGTGATGAGTGGCCGGGTGCCCGGGCATGTCAGTTCCGCCTCGCCGACCAGACTTCCCGGCACACCTACGACCAACGAACATGATACCGCTTCAGAGCGGCAGCGGGAGTGGCCGGCCTGCCCGCGGCTTGTCGGCGGAGTATCGGGACTCGGCCTCGCCGAACGTCGATGTTAGTGGCGCGGCCGCACTGCGCCTTTATCCGGGCCGGGCTCTGGTCCGAGGTTGTGGGCCGTCGATCAGCGACACGTGCGAGAACACCTCGGGGAGTTGCCAGTCATGCGGCGAGACGCCACTCCGTACTCCCCCGACAGCAGCCCCACGTCGGTCTGGCGGCGCGCGGACGCGTCGCGGTCTACCCCGTGACCCGATAGTGGAAAGAACCCCGGTCGCGGACCGCAGCTCACTCGGGGCGCGGTACGCGCCGTTGCTCCCCATCGAGACACGCGCCAGGGCGTCGACCTCTGGACGCCCGTGGCGCAACAGGCAGGCCCCCCCATCCCCATCGAGACCGACGATGGGATCATGATGCGACGCCATGACTAATCGTGGACCGGCGGCGACCCGGCGCTCCGGCCAATCATGGCCCAACAAGTTGCCGGAGGAGCGCCGCCAATGAGTTCGAATACTGTCCCGTTACCTCTACTTGACCCTCCGGTGCGCGAACCAGCGCCGGAATCTTGTAGGTAGGCCTGATCTCCCTCCGGCTCATCACGCGGAGTTCCTTCACCAGGAGCCGGATGAGCGCCTTCTTCTGCTGCGGCGTGGCGCCCTTGAAGATCAACTGGATGTCTCGGGCCCACTCGGAGACGTCGTCGGCTGAAGGAGTCACTGACAGCCCGTCAGAACCTCCCTCGGTGATGGTCCGCTCCTCAGCCTCCAATGCCTCGATCCTGTCGCGCAGGCGCTCGATGCGTTCCTGGCAGTCGGCGGCCGACATGATCCCCTGCTCGAACGCACCGAAGTAGCGGTCCAGAGACCTCCGGGCACCGGCAAGCTGTTGCTGGATCGAGGTGAGCCGTCGGGCAGACTCCTCGGAAGCTCCAGCCTCCTCCGCTTGGGAAACGGCGAGGGCTTGGCCGACGAGCGCCGTGTCGCCGAACACCTCCGTCATCTGCTCAACGACGGCATCCTCGAGCGCTTCCATCGGCAGCCGATCCCCGTCGCATACGTTGGTGCCGTATCGGTACCGGGTGGAGCAGATGTAGTAGCGGTACCGGTGCTTCCTCCCGTGAGCGGCCGTCCCCACATAGGCCTTCCGGCAGCGCCCGCACCGAAGCACGCCCGAGAGCAGGTAGTCGCTCGGGTGAGCGCGCTTGAGCGCCTGGGAGTCCCCTCGCTCGGCGAGGATCGCCTGGACGGTCTCGAAGGTCTGCTCGTCGATGATGGCCTCGTGCCGACCCGGATGGAGCTTCCCGCGGAAGGCGACCCTGCCGACGTACACCGGGTTGCGGAGGATCCAGAGCACGTTCGGCCGCGCGAACGGGACGCCGTTCTTGCTCCGGTGCCCTTGTGCGTTGAGGACCTGCGCGATCGACTCGGCGCCCATTCGATCCTCGGCGTACATGCGGAAGATGCGCCGGACGACATCGACGCGTGTCGGGTCGGGGACGATCTGCTTCCTGTCTCGGTCTCGGATGTAGCCGAACGGCGTGGACCCGACGATCCAGCGCCCTTCGGATGCCGCATGCTCCATCCCGGCGGTGATCCGCTCGACGATCGTGGTCCGCTCGAACTCGGCGAACACCGCGAGCATCTGCAGCATCATCTTGCCGGCGGCGGTGGAGGTGTCGAACGGCTCGGTCGCCGAGCGAAGCGAGACGCCGAAGTCGTCGAGGTTCTCGCCGATCTCCGCGAGCTGGCGGACGCTTCGGGACAGGCGGTCCACCCGGTAGACGAGCAGCAGCTCGTACACGCCGGCCGCCCCCTCCTGGAGCGCCTGCCGCAGCCCCGGACGGTCGAGCGTCGCGCCGGAAGCCTGGTCGGTGAACCGCCGCACGATGCGCCATCCGTCCTGGGACCGGGCATAGGCTTCCAGGCGCTCGGCCTGCGCTCCGAGGGTGAAGGGCTGGCGGTCCTCGTCGGTGGAGATGCGGGTGTAGATCGCGACTCTCACGGGGCTTCCTCCTCGTCGGTGCCGTCGTCCTGGTCGAGCGGCGGCAGCGGCTGGCTGGTGGCCCATCCTGGCACCGACCCGTGACGAACCCGCCAGAGCCCGTCGCCGTCGGGCTCGACGAGTCCGGCGGCTTCAGCCTCTGCCATCGAGATCGGCCCCGCACTCGATCCGCAGAACGGGCAGTAGCCGACCTGGTACCGGTAGTCGTTCCCGGAGGGGACCACGAGCTGCTCGCAATCCGGGCAGACCCAGAGTTGCTCCTCGTCGATCGCTCGGGCCACCCAGCGTTTGGTCTTTGTGGCGTGCCGGGCGATCACGTTCGCCTTCCACCACCGCTGTCCGACCTCGTAGTCCCGGCGCTTCGGGTATTCGAGGCTCCGGCCCCGCAGCCGCTTCAGCTCGGCGAGGTCCTTCTTCGTTCTGCCGTGCCGCTCCCACCACGTCCGGTGATCAAGCAGCCTACCCGCATCGAGCTCGCGGATCGCCCGCACGACCCACGGCAGGTACGGGTAGCGGGCGTGAAGGGACGCGACGAACTGCCGCTGCCGGTCGAACCACGCGTCGTGCAGCGTAGAGATCACCTCCCGCTCCTCCGGACTCATGGGGATCTCCTCGTGTACGGCGTGCGGCCGGCCGAGCTCGTCAAGGGCGGTCCGCCGGGCGAAGAACGCCCAGGCCTGCCGCTCCAGGCCGGTCATGGCCTGTGTCTCGTGCAGCAGCAGTTCCAGCGCCGCCCGGTCACCTTGGGCCAGGACGCGGAGGTGCTCGTCGTAGGTGTTGATCCCGCCAAAGCGCAGGTACAGCGCCTGGACGGTCCTTCGAAGCTGCTCTGAGTGAAGGAACTGCTCATGGCGACGATCGGCCTCCTCGATCGCGGCCGCCCGCTCGGCCGTCTCCCGTTGCCAGCGCTCCCACGGCTCTCGGAGGAGATCAGCCAGCCGCAGTCCCTCGACCCCTCCCCGTTTCCTCCACACCGGGTCGGCCACGGCGGCCTCCTGCCGGTCGACGCAGTCGGTCGCCGCGATGATCATGCTCAAGATCGCCATCGCGCCGGAGTGCGTCTTGGCCGTTCGAGATTCGGCCCGGCACCGCTCCTCGGCCTTGGCCACCACCTGCTCGGCCCGCCGGGCGGTGGTCGTCAGTACGAGCAGCGCCGGCACGTAGGGATGGCGCTGGGACCACACCCCGGAGTCGACCCACCCCAGGTACAGCGAGAGCTTTCTGGACAGCCTCGGGATCGACATCGTCCCCCGATCGATCTCCACCATAGCGTGGTACTCGGCTTCGCCCTCTCGGATGACCACGAACGCGTCGGGCACGATCGCCGCCTGACGCTCCCCGATGCGGAACTCCTCCCGGGCCTCAACCTCGCGGGAGAACGCCAGCAGCTCCCACCCGAGCGAGGGCGCCAGCCGCACGAGTGCCACGTAGAGTCCCGTGATCGCCGCGGCGTGGCGCAGGAACTGCTCCAGGGGCTCCTCGCGCTCGCCTCCCCGGGGGAGCTCCCTCCCCCGGTGGAAGGCGTCGGCAAGGCGCGAGGGCCACCAGTGATACGGCGCCGAGCCCTGGTCAGCATACGGCTGGCGTCCCCCGCACATCCCGAGCTTCCAGAGCCGGTCGAGCCGGTACCGCGCCGTGCGCTCGGGGAGCTCGAGCACCACGGCGATCTGCTGTGTCGTGGCCACGCGATGCTCGGAGAGCACGGCCACGATCTCCCGGTCGGTCGCCGAGAGCTGATCGAGCGCTGCTCGTCTACTGACGTTACGCACCTTCCGTGCCTGCTCACGTTCTTCGGGCCCCGCCGAAGGGATGAGGGACTTCGAGGAAGAACGAAGCAGTCCTGAGGACCGTCGGCCGCGCACCGGAGACCCCGTCATCGCCTACCACCTGCGTCGTCACGTGAGACGGCCCTGCCCCTGTCCATCGGAACCGACGGCGAGCCATCGGCAAGGTCCCCCCCGGAGGCGGACTTCCGGCGTGGAGGAAACGTGGAGTCGGGGCGTCGAACGGGGACGGCGCGGATCAGGGCGGCGAGGAGGCGGACGGCCTCGGCCGCCTCCTCGGGGGCGAGGGGTGTGAAGTTGGGCTCTGCCAGCTCGATCTCCTGGTCCACGTCATCACGGGGCGCCTGTCACTCACGAAGTCGGCCCTCAGGCTCGGCTTCGGGGCCGAATCTCGTCGATATCGTCTCCTGTCGGACTCCGCGTTTCCTCCACGCGGGCGGTTCGCGGTTCCGACGATGCGGAAGGTGCCATGCCGCGGTTCCCGCGGAGTTCCCGTGGAGTCCCGAGGGTGCAGCGGAACTGTCCCCGCGGAGTCCCGCCCAGCTCCGATCGATTCCGGTTCAGTGACCTGAGACGCGGAGGAGCAGGACTTCGGCGGGGACTTGATGCGTCGCCCGTCCGGCCGGCTGCCGCAACCTGTCGCGGTCGTCTTCTAGTCAGCGCATCTAGCGTCGGATCCCCACTGCATCGGCTGCATAGAGACCCCTCCACGCTGAGCACTCCGACCAGATCGAAGTCGTCCTCCAACCCGATCGACAATCGGGCACTGGCCGCGTAGGTGCTCGGGAGGACCTCGCCTCTGGAGATTCCATTCGGACGGCGCCCGATGGATAATCACGCGTGGCTGGCACGAACCAGCCGGACGGCCCGCGCCGGGACGAAGCAGCACACGACGTCCAGATTAGGACGTTCCTCATTGCCGACGTTCGCGGCTACACCCTCTTCACCCAGCAGCGGGGGGACGAGGCGGCGGCCAAGCTCGCGGCGAAGTTCGCCGACATCGCGCGCGATGGGGTCGAGGCCCGCGGTGGAACGTTGCTCGAGCTCCGGGGCGACGAGGCGCTCTGCGTATTCTCCTCCGCCCGCGAGGCTATCCGCGCGGCCCTCGACCTGCAGCAGCGGTTCGTCGAGGAGACGCTCGAGCAGCCGGAGCTACCGCTCACGGTGGGCATCGGACTCGACGCTGGCGAGGCCGTCCCGGTCCGGGGCGGCTACCGCGGCGGCGCGCTCAACCTCGCGGCCCGGCTCTGCGGCCAGGCCCGTGCAGGCGAGATCTTGGGATCGCGGGAGGTCACGCACCTCGCGCGGAGCCTGGACGGCATCCGATACGTGGATCGCGGGACCCTGTCCCTGAAGGGGCTGGCCGACCCCGTCGCGATCATCCGCATCGTGCCCGAAGGCGTCGATCCCCTCGAGCGACTGCGCCCCTTCTCGACGCCTTCCCCCTCGAGGCGCAAGACCTCGCGGCGCTGGCAGGTGGCCGTCGGTGTCGCCCTCGTCCTGGCGCTCGTGGCCATCTCGATCCCCCTGCTCCGATCCGGCGATGGCACCGTGGACGTCGGGACGAACTCGATCGCGCGCATGAACGGAGAGGATGCAAGCCTCGACCTCGCCACGGCTCTGGGCCAGCGCCCCGGCGCGAGCGCGATCGGGTTCGGGAGCCTCTGGGTGGCCGAGCCGGACCGCGGCGTCGTGGCCCGTCTGGACCTCCAGGACGGATCCGTCACCGACACGATCCGGGTCGGCAACTCGCCGGCGGGCATCGCGATCGGCGAGGGCTCGGTCTGGGTGACCAACTCCGGCGACGACACGGTGGACCGGATCAACGTCGAGACGAACGAGGTCAGCCAGAGGCTCGATGTCGGCACCGGACCATCGGGGATCGCGTTCGGCGACGGCGCGCTGTGGGTCGCTGACGCGATCGGCGCCGAGCTCCTGCGGGTCGATCCGGCATCGGGCAAGGCCCAGGCCGTGCCGCTCGCCGGTCAGCCCTCGGGCGTGGCCTTCACGCCTAACGGGGTCTGGGTCTCGGTCGCCCCGAGTGGGATCGCGCGTGTCGACCCCGCGGACCTGAGCGTGACGCTCACGCAGAGCGTGGGCAACGGACCGACGGCGGTGCTCGCCGCGTTCGACTCGATCTGGGTCGCGAACCAACTCGACAGCACCGTCTCCCGCCTCGAACCCTCCACCGGACGCGTGGGGTCGACGATCTCGGTGGGGGACGGCCCGAACGCGCTCGGCGCCGCGGCGAGCACCCTGTGGGTCGCGAACGAGCTCGACGGCTCGATCACCGCGATCGACCCGGCCACCAACGACGTCGAGCGGACCGTTCCGGTGGGTGGCGCGGCGGCGTCCCTCGCGGCCGATGAGAACGGCCTTTGGCTTGCCGTCGGGGCCTCGGCTGCCGAGCATCGCGGCGGGACCCTTACCGTCTCCTCCCGTGCGAAGCCACCAACCTCGCTGGACCCCGCCCTCGTGTACGCCGACGCGCTCGGCTGGCAGATCCTTACGATCACGAACGACGGGCTCCTGGCCTACAAGAAGGTCGGCGGGCCCGACGGCGCAACGCTCGTCCCTGACCTGGCGTCGGCGCTGCCGCAGGTCTCCGCCGACGGACTGAGCTACCGGTTCCCGTTGCGCGAAGGGATCCGCTACTCGACCGGGGACCCCGTGCGTCCCGAGGACTTCCGGCACGGCCTGGAACGAACCATTTCCCTGAGCCCCGCCGCGGCGGAACTGTTCCGCACGATCGACGGCGCTGACGCCTGCGCCGATCACCCGTCCACATGCGACCTGTCGGACTCCATCATCGTCGACAACGCGTCCGTGACGCTCCACCTCGCGCGCCCGGACCCCGACCTGCCCTTCAAGCTCGCGCTGCCGTTTGCCTTCCCCGTCCCGGTTGAGACCTCGGTCAAGGACCAGGGCCTAGACCCCGTCCCGGCGACGGGGCCGTACATGATCAAGGAGGCCAACGCCCACGGCATCGAGCTGGTGAGGAACCCGGCGTTCCGAGAGTGGTCAGGCGCCGCTCAGCCCGACGGGTTCGTGGACGCGATCTCGTGGCGGTTCGACGAGGGACTCGCGAGCGCCTTCGATCGGCTCAGCGCCGGGGAGCTCGACTGGATGGCGGAATCGCCGCGGCCGGAGGACCTGTCGTCGCTGCAGGCGGCCCACCCGGATCAGGTCGTGCCCTCGCCGCAGGCGGTAACGATCTTCGTCGGTTTCGACGTGCGCAAGCCACCGTTCGACGACAAGAAGGTGCGGCAGGCGCTGAACTACGCGATCGACCGCGACCACGTGGTCGAGCTGCTCGGAGGCCCGACGAGCTGGCGCGCGACGTGCCAGATCCTTCCGCCGAACTTCCAGGGCTACGAACCGTTCTGTCCCTACACCCTGGAGCCCGACGCCGGTGTGTGGTCGGCCCCGGATCTGGACCGAGCGCGAGCCCTGATCGAGGACGCCGACGCTATCGGGGAGGAGGTCACCGTCTGGGTGATGAAGGAGGATCCTTTGCTCGTCGATCCCGTCAAGACCATGCGGTACGTCGTCGAGGTCCTGAACGAGCTCCGCCTGCGCGCGGACCTGAAGATCGTGCACGACGTCGACGAGTACTGGGACACGCTCTTCGGAGGGCCGGCGAGCTCCAAGACCCACCCGCAGTTGTACCTGAGCGGATGGGGCCCGGACTACCTACGCGCGGCTACTTTCATCGCAGACCAGTTCCGATGCGGGGCGGAGTTCAACATCTCGGGCCTCTGCAGCGGCAGCCTTGACGCCGAGATCGAGCGGGCCCAGCGGCTCCAGGCAACCGATCCCACAGCCTCGAACAGCGCGTGGACCGACATCGAGCACCAACTCGTCCAGGATGCCGTGTGGGCTCCCCTGACGAACCTCGTCTCCGCGTACGCCTTCTCGGCCCGCACTGAGAACATCCAGGTCCACCCCCAGTGGGGGGTTCTGCTCAGCCGCCTCTGGGTCCAGTAATCGGGCGGCTACTCAAGCTCAACCAAGCCATCCGCGTCGGGCTCAACACCGGCCACTGCACCGTGGGCGTGTTCGGGAGCGAGCTCATGCGTGCGTATAAGGCGGTGGGTTTCGCGGTCAACATCGCGGCTCGTCTCCAGAGCTCGGCCGAACCAGGCTCCATCCTCCTCGGGTTCCGGACGTACGCGTTGATCAAATGACCGCATTCGGGCCGAACTACACGAGCCGCTCGTCGTGAAGACGGCGTCTCGTCCTCTCGAAGGCGTGGAACATTGTCGACCTGGTCGATCCATGAAGGCCGGGTCACGGTCGGACCGGAGACGCGTGCAGCAAGACGTACCGCTGATGGTTCGCGCACCGGTCAGCTAGGACTTACCTCGGCCGGGACGAAGCTCCGGCGAAACCGAGCGAGCTCGGGTCCGTCGACAGTCCCCGATGGCCGCTTGACGGGATACCATCCCGCGATGGAGCTGACCATCCTGGGCGCATCCGGTGCCTGGCCCGCCCCCGGCGGCGCTGCCAATGGCTTCCTCGTCCGGAGCGGTGGGTACCACCTCGTCCTCGACTTCGGCATGGCTGTGCTGCCGAATCTGCAGCGCTACCTACCGCACGAGCAGATCGACGCGATCTTCGTCTCTCACGAGCATTGGGATCATTGCCTCGACCTGTATCCGTTGTTCCTCGCTCGGTTCTTCAGCCCCGATCCGCTCCCACCATTGCCGGTCCTGGCCCCCGCCGGCGTCTTCGATCGAATCGCGGCCATGGAAGACGAGGAGGGGGCCGTTGAAATCCGGAAGAGCTTCGAGTTCCGAGAGGTCGAGCCAGGTGTGGACTTCGAGATCGGACCCTTCGCGGCGCGCACCAGCCTGTTGCCTCACTGGGTTCCCAATCTGGGCGTGCGCTTGGAGGCCGAGGACACGGCGCTGGCCTACACCGGGGACACCGGGACATCCAGGGATGTCGAGACGCTCGCGCGGGAAGCGGATGTGCTGATCGCCGAGGCGAGCTGGTTGGACGGGCAGGACGAGGGAGGGGATCCGTACCATCTGACCGCCCGTCAGGCTGGTACCCACGCGGTGGGGGCGAACGTGGGACGCCTCGTCCTTGCGCACTTCTGGCCGACTAACGACCGAGAGCTCTCTCGCGAGCAGGCGGCGGAGGTGTGGCAAGGCGCGCTCACGCTGGCCGAGGAAGGACTGGTACTCGAGGTAGTGTGAAAACGGTGGGTTGCGCTACGCCGAGTCCGATTGGGACTGTGGCCTGAGAAGGCCAGCAATCCGCAAAGGCGCCTCCCCACAATCCCTGGCAGTCCCGGCGTCAACGGCGGTGTGAGCGCCCATCAAATCCAGGTCAACCGATGGCGTGCGCATATTCCCGTGTGACGGTTCCCTTGGATCGGCCGATTCTGCCACCCGCACGTCCCTCGATCCTGTGGGCGATCCGCTCTCGACGCTCCTGGGATGCGACCCTGCTCATCGTTGCCCCTCCAGTGCGCTCCGCTGAGCCCGCATCTTCCCGAACATCCCTACATCGCCGGCGCGGGCAATCTGCTCGGTCCAAGGGGGAAAGAAAGTCCTCCGCACGCAAGGGAGGTGGGACGAAGGGCGGCGGATGCCTCCGTGGACGGGGTCGGCCAACTGGCTGGCGGGCTCAGCAGCTCTCTGAGAAACCCTCAACGGGGAGGACCCACTGCCCCCCGCCCAGGGCTCGCCCATCTCCCCGATACCGGCGTTCACGGCCCACCTCTACCCTTGGATGTGGCCGCACGGAGGTGGCGCATGAAGCAATGGGAGCTTTACGGCATCACCGATAGCCAGGAGGCGGGGCCCGGACCGGCCGAGCGGGAAACTGACAACGAATTCCCGATGGTCTTATGGACCACGGATCACCTCCTCGAGTTCACGTCCTCGCCGGCAACGGGTCTCCTGCACGTAGGCCTGGGGTTCGATCCGCTCGCCGGCGGGCTCCTGGATGTGTTCGGCCCGGAGGAGTCCGGCGTGAATGTGATCGATGCTCACGAAGGAGCGTTGGGCGGCTCTCCTGCGCATTTCGAGCTGCGCGGGCGGGATCTGAGGCTCCGCTGCTGGGTATCCCCATTGACCACGCCGCATGGGCGCATCACTGGAACCATCTGCATCGCTCTCGAGGAGGCGCTCGAGGTGGGCGTGGGGGTCAAGAAGACTCCGATGAGGCTCGTCCTGTCCGATTAGCCGGATCATCAGGTTCAAGGACGGCCTCGAGGATCGACCGGGAGAAGCTGCCCTTCACTTCGTGGCGGAAACGACACCCGTACAGTCGTGCGTTGCGCCGGCTCGCCGGTCGCGACTCGCGTCGCTCGGGAGACGATTCCGCGTCCCTGGGCTTTCTCTGAGGGCCAGTAACCGACCTCGGCCTCCCGGGCGTTCTCCGCGACGCTGAGGCCCAATGGCTCCTACCTAGCTCGCCCAGGTAGATGATGTCGAAGCCGTACGCGTTGTCATCCGCGAGCTTCAGGAGCATCTCCCGGATAAACCGCCGCGTGTCCTCCGGGGTCGTCGTCGCATCCACCCAGGGAAGCCATGGGCGAAGATGCGCCCGGTTCTCTTCAACGGGCCGGAACAGTTCTCACTATGCGGGGGAAGGTTCTCGGGTCATCGTGCCATCGGGCCTTCAGCCGATCGCTCGACTCGTGCCGGACGTGCCAGTCGTCATCGCTCAGACCAGCCAGAACCTCCTCTGCGGAGTGAAGAGCTTGGGCCTTCCGCGTCGCCGCCCACGCAGTCCGCTCAGCCGCGAGTCGGGGATCGTCGGGCTTGATGATTACGTCCGGGTCGTCTTCTCGCGGGAGGTCGTCCATCAGCCCAACATCGACAGTATTCACGCCGCCTTCAGTCCCGACATTCTCCCCGAACCCAAGCATCCATCTCCGGGAGCTTGCCGGCGGGTTCTTGCGGCAGGGCCGCTGGAGGAAGAAGCTCTCTCTCTGGAAATCCCCGGAGGGGTTCGGCCGCAGACGGCTCCGCCCGGATGGGGACCCGCCTCGTCCAGATCGGCGCTCTTGCTCCGGACCAGAGAGATGAGCTTGGATCATTCCGCTAGCTCGACGATTCCTCACCACCCACCGAGAGCTGGTCCTTGCGGAAGAGGTGCCCAGTGTCCCGCATGATGCCCTCGCGCGCGCCTTCCATCAGCCAGTCCGGTAGGTGCGCGCCTCCCGGGATTGACTCGCCCGCCCAGGTTCGCCAATTGGAATCGCGGAGCTCGCTCGCCCTCCAAGGATGAGGCCGCACGTTCAACCGACGTACACCTAGGCCGACGACGAGGAAGCCTGGGGGCAGCACATGCCGTCGACCGACACATGCCAGTCCCCCAGGCCCAGGGGCCGAGGTTCGGAGTCTCTCATCCGTTGACCGGGTACCCGCTACCTACTTCATCGGCCGATGCCCACAGGATGTACGCTTGGAAGCCCAACTCTTTTCACTTGGCTCTCGAGCAACCGAAGGGCAGTTGCCAACCGTCGGGTCATACCCAATGGTGGTGGTGACCCCATTCGGGCGGTGATCGAGATTCGGTTCCCGGCCGAGTCGTAGCCGAAAGTGGTCGTCTGGTTGGGCCAGTCGGTGAGAGTCCTAGTGGGATCACACTGCCCTAGGCATGCGTCCAGATCCCTAGGAAGCGTCTTGGTCCACCGGCAGGAAGACCTGACCTACGAGGGCGAGACTGGCGAGCACCACCACCAGCCAGATCCGGAGGTACTCAACGTGTCGGAAGTCTGGTCCGACTCCCTTGGCGGGCGCGGACCTCTGCAGACACGACGGCCCCGCCATGGCGTTTCAGTTACCAGTCGTTGGAGAAGTCCAAGCTGTTCGTCACGGCCTTGGAGGCTCCTCGTTTATGCAAGCATCTATGGCTTGATCCCGCATGAGGACGAAGAACGACGGGTTACCACCCAAACCGACCCGGAACCGAAACACCATCGTCAGAGCTCATTTTGGCCTCCCCCCCTGGTCCCGGAATCGGCACGGGTCACCCTCAAGGTGGAGACACGGGTTCAAATCCCGTTGCGTCTACACAGGTCACACGCTAGGAAGCCGTGGACGGGCCATTGGCTATCCGAGAATAATCCCGAGTCGCTAGGCCTTGAGCTTGGGGTGACCTTCTCAACACCCGTACTCAACAGGTGCCCGCACAAGGTTGAGCCCAGCCGAGTCAAGGCGTGCAAATCGCGAGAATCTCCTTGAGACCTCGTTCAGCATGCACTGCGACGGGCGGTAATAGATACACGCGAGTGCCCACTAAAACGGCGCCAGCATCGGCAACGTTGTCGCCGACCATCACGGTTTCGGTGGCGTGAACATTGAGCGCATGCATTGCGATTTCGAACAACGCCGGATCGGGCTTGACGATTCCGTGCTCGAACGAGAGCGCAAACGCGTCTACGAAGTCGGCCAGGCCATGGTGCGAGAAGACAGGTCGTATGTCAAACCCGATGTTGCTGACCACGCCAACACGTATCCCAAGTTGCTGCAGCTGGGCGAGAGTGGGCTTGGCGTCCGGAAACGGCGTCCATGATGTCGGCTCGGTGAGCCGGTCGTACATCGCGTCCGCGAGCCCCTCGACCAGTCCCTCTGCTGCGGAGAATGCGGCTGTGAATGCCGCACGATGATCAACGGCGGATAGATCGCGTCGACCGCTCGTGGCGAGATAGTCCTCCGACTGGAGCGCTGTCTCGATCTCCTCAGCAATTCGGTCAATGTTTAGGCCAGTTCGACCAACACCAAGGTGAGATAGCGCGCTTCGAATCCTCTCGGGCGTCTCCTCCGGAGCAAACAGCGTCTCCGCGAAGTCGAACAAGATGGCGCGCACGGGTCTCAACCCAGGCTGTCGAGCCATACTCGTTGAGACCGGCACCAGCGGAACGTACCAATCATAGCGGATGCCGGCTCGGCAGTGTGTTGACCGCTCGGGCGCGATCGGTGACGATCAGGCTGATGTTCTGTCCGACCACCTCGTAGCGATGGTCGATCGACCAGTCGAGCGCGAACAGCGCGTCACACCCCTGGAGCTGTTCTTCGACCTAGTGGTGGTCTTCGCGATCACGCAGGTGACCGAGCTCATGTCGAACGATCTCACCTGGCGGGGCGTCGGGCATGGAATGCTCGTCCTCGCGGCAATCTGGTGGTTGTGGACTGGCTACGCCTGGCTGACCAATTCGCTCGAGCCTGAGGAGGGGATCGTTCGCGCGGGTATTTTCGCCGCGATGGCGGCGATGTTCCTCGTGGCCCTCGCCGTCCCGCGCGCGTTCGGAGTTCACGCCGCACTCTTCGGCGTCGCCTACCTGGTCGTGCGCATGATCAACCTGGCGCTGTACCGGATCAGCGCCAGGCACGACCCGGATCTGCTCCGCCAGCTTGCGCGCTTCGCGGCGACGGAGATGATCGGACCCGTGATCATCCTCGCGGCCGCAGCCGTCGACGGTTCCTGGCGGGAGGCGCTCTGGGTGATCGCGCTCCTCGTCATCTACTCGAGCGTCGTGATGGGTCGTGGGCGGGACCGAAACATCTCGCCGAGCCACTTCGCCGAGCGCTACGGCCTCATCGTCATCATCGCGCTCGGTGAGTCGGTCATCGCACTCGGCCTGGGGGCCCCCGTCTCGCTCACCCTCGGGATCGTCTCGGCCGCGATCCTCGGTATCCTCGTCATCGCCGCGCTCTGGTGGGCGTACTTCGACGTCTTGGCCGTCCTGGCGCAACGGCAGCTGTCGGAGACAAGCGGCGCGGCGCAGACCCAACTCGCGCGCGACTACTATCGCTACCTACACCTGCCGATGATCGCCGGGATCGTCCTGGTCGCCCTCGGCCTGGAGAGAACGATGGAGCACGTCGACGAGCCGTTGACCGCGGTTCCCGCGGTCGCGCTCTGCGGCGGCCTCTCGCTCTACTTCCTCACGCACGTCGTCCAGCGGCTCCGCCTGGTCTACTTCATCCGCCAAACGACGACCCAGAGACCGGGATGGATCGGCCCGGGCCGGCTCGCGGCCGCCATCGCGATGCTGGCGCTCATCCCGGCCGCATTGGAGCTCGCGGCGCTCGCCTCGCTCGCGCTCGCGGCGGCGGTCTGTTGCGGTCTGATCGCCTGGGATCTCATCCATTACCGCGAGCATCGCGTCGAAGTGCGGCGAGCGAGGCCATAGTTCTGGGCGAGGCCTCGACCGGCCGCGTCGCTTCTCCTGAGTCACCATCTCGCGCATCGACCGATGAGTCAGGGGAATCCGCCCAGGCCAGCCAGTCTGCCTCGCGGCTCCGTTTCTCAAACGGAGGTCTCCGGGTAGCATCGAGCGGTGAGCGAGGCGAAGGCGTCCGCCCGTCGCTGGTTCGATCGACGGGCACGCCGTTACGAATCCGGGTACACGTCACGCTGGCGCGACGGTGCAGAACATGTCGCTGAGCCCGCTCGAACTCGATCGGGATGACCGCGTCCTCGACGTCGGCTGCGGCACCGGCCGAGCATCCCGGGCGGCCGCGGAAACTGCGAGCGCTGGGCATCATCTCGCTGGCTGGGCTGGCGTAGTCGAACGCTCCGTTGGCCCGAGCCCGCTCGGACGATGCGTCTCGACAGTGAAGAAGTCGAACGCCAGGATCCCCCGAGCTTGGGCACGCAGGAACTCGCCCCAGGTGGGGCCGCCACGACGAGGAGCCGGGCCGAGCCCGTTTGCCCGGAAGACCGTGCGGATCTTCGTGGCG
>JBIOXZ010000213.1:0-7824 GCA_044869895.1 Actinomycetota bacterium
GTCATCGAGGGACTCCTCAGCGCACTCGCCAGCGAGGTCGGTTGGCTGGACGCACTGGTCGAGTACTTCCTTCGCGCCAACGCCTACTCGCTCGTCGTGGCGATCGGCGTTCCCACGACTGCGCTCGTGGACAACGGACCGGGTTCCTTCTTCGGTCCGTTCGTCGGCGCAGGACAGGCCATCTTCGTCATGTCCGCGTACGCGATCTGCTTCCTGGTCCTGTCTGCGATACTGATCCGTCAGCGGGACGTGTCGTGACAGTTCACGCTGCGGGCGCGGGGTGAGCGTGAGGACCGGAACGGGGACCGAACCGCGACGAACCTTGCTCGTCGACGGGGCCCTGGCGGTCGGCTTGGCCGCTTTCGTGCTGCTGGGTACGTACTTCGCCTCTCAACGTCAGCCCGCACGCCGGCCATTCGACGTCGGGTTGATCGCGTTGGTGCTCGTGGCCACGGGGGCTCTGACCGCGAGGCGTCGCCACCCGGTGGCCGTCTTGGAGGTGGTCTTCGGGGCGGCACTCGTCTACTTCTGGCTCGGGTACGCGAACGGCCCCATCTGGCTCGCACTCGTCACCGCCTATGTCACGGCGGTCTTTCTGGGGCATCGGCTGGCCGCCGGGATCACCGCTGCCGCTGGGTTCGTCATCTTCCCCTGGCTCGACTATTTCGTGAGGGACGGTCGGGCGCCCTCCCCGACGGCGCTGGCCGGACTGGCCGCGTGGCTCCTGGTGCTGCTGGGCGGGGCGGAGATCGTCCGCGTCAGGCGAGAGCGCGTTGCCGAGGCGGCCCGGATCAAGGAGGAGGAGGCGCTACGGCGGGCGAGCGAGGAACGGCTCCGCATCGCTCGAGATCTCCACGACGCACTGGGCCACCACCTCTCCCTGATCAACGTGCAGTCCGGAGTGGCCCTGCACCTGAACGAGGAGCTTCCGGAGCAGGCTCGCACCTCCCTTACTGCGATCAAGCAGGCCAGCAAGGAGGCACTCACCGAGCTCCGATCGGTGCTCGACATCCTCCGGCAGGAAGGCGAACCGGCCCCTCGGTCCCCGACCTCGACACTCGCCCGGCTCGACGACTTGGTGTCGCAGGCAGCCGCGGCCGGGCTCGAGGTGCGGATGGTGACCGAGGGACGGGTGCGGCCGCTTCCATTCGGCGTCGACGTGGCCGCATTCCGGATCGTGCAGGAGGCCCTCACGAACGTCACCCGCCACGCAGGGGATGCAACCGCGACCGTGCGTGTCTCCTACGGTGAACGGGAACTCTCCCTGCAGATCGACGACGACGGCAGGGGCCCGGCGACGGACGGTGCGGTGCGGACCGGGAAGGGGATCATGGGCATGCGCGAACGGGTGGGCGCGCTCGGCGGGGAGCTCCAGGCAGGTCCTCGACCCGAGGGGGGGTTCCGGGTGCAGGTCCGCTTGCCCATGGACGGCTCTCCATGATCCGGGTCGTGCTCGCCGACGATCAGGTGTTGGTCCGTGCAGGGTTCAGGGCCCTGCTCGACGCACAGGCCGACATCGAGGTGGTCGGCGAAGCCGGCGACGGGAAGGACGCCGTCCGGATGGCCGTCGAGCTGAGGCCCGACGTCGTGTTGATGGACATCCGGATGCCGGGGATGGACGGGTTGGAGGCCACGCGCAGGATCGTGCAAGACGAGGATCTGGACCGGACGCGGATCGTCATCCTCACCACCTTCGACGTCGACGAGTACGTGTTCGAGGCGCTCCGGGTCGGGGCCAGCGGCTTCCTGGTCAAGGACACCGAACCCGAACTGCTTCTCCAGGGGGTGCGCGCGGTCGCCCGAGGCGACGCGCTCCTGTCCCCCCGAGTCACCCGGCGACTGATCGGAGCATTTGCTGGAGGAGAGGCCCGGGGGTTCCCAACTGGTTCGAGCGCCGAGCGGATCCTTGCCACCGTGATGTTCAGCGACATCGTCTCGTCCACGGAGCGGGCGGCCGAGATCGGGGATCGCCGGTGGCGCGACGTGCTCGACCGTCACGACGAGCTGGTTCGCGCGGAGCTCGATGCTCACGGTGGACGGGAGATCAAGACGACGGGCGACGGCTTCCTTGCCTTGTTCGACGCGCCCGCGCGCGCCATCCGTTGCGCCGTGGCCATCCGAGACCGGCTGCGTGCCGTGGGCCTCGACGTGCGGATCGGGCTCCACACGGGCGAGGTCGAGCTGCGGGGGAGTGACGTGGGCGGGATGGCCGTCAACATCGGTTCCCGGGTGGCCGAGCGGGGCTCCTCGGGCGATGTTGTGGTTTCGAGCACGGTCAGGGATCTGGTGGCCGGATCGGGCATCGGTTTCATCGATCGGGGTGAGCAGACCCTCAAAGGCCTCCCGGACCGGTGGCGGCTGTTCGTCGTCTCCGAACCGCTTCCCACATGACCTGCGGTCGAGGAACCGCATGAGTGGTTCGCCCGGACCGCGTCGATGATCAGGGTCGTGCTGGCCGACGACCAGGCGCTCGTCCGTGCCGGGTTCCGGGCTCTCCTGGATGCACAGGACGATATCGAGGTAGTCGGTGAGGCCGGCAACGGCGAGGAGGCCATCCGGCTGGCTACGCAACTCATGCCGGACATCGTCTTGATGGACATCCGGATGCCGGGAGTGGATGGCCTGTCCGCGACCCGCCGGATCGCGGCCGACGATCGATTGGCCAATATCCGGGTCGTCATCCTCACGACGTTCGGGCTCGACGAGTACATCTTCGAGGCCATCCGGGCCGGCGCGAGTGGGTTCCTGGTCAAAGACACGGAGCCCGGAGAGCTGGTCCAGGCCGTGCGCGTGGTGGCGGGCGGAGAGGCGCTGCTCTCGCCGAGCGTGACCAAGCAACTGATCGCTGAGTTCGCTGCACGGGCGAAGGAGCCGCAAAGCCCGGATGGCCTCGGAGAGCTCACCGATCGAGAGCGAGAGGTTGTCGCTCTGGTGGCCGAGGGGCTCTCGAACGAGGAGATCGCTGGGCGCCTGTTCGTCAGCCCGGCCACGGCGAAGACGCACGTGAGCCGGGCGATGGGCAAGCTCCGGGCCCGAGACCGGGCTCAGCTCGTGGTGATCGCCTACGAGTCGGGCCTGGTCCGCCCTGGGTGGCTCGGCTGAGGTCGTCGTGCCCACTCGAGGCAGCCGAAACGCCGTTTCGCTGCTCGATTCGCTGGTCGCCGCCTCTTCCGGCCACCAACCGTCAAGCCTCGGGGGTGACCCGTGGTTCGTGCTGCGGGAGACGCTGGTGGGTGCCTAGTATGAACGCGAGGGGTGCCTTGCCGTTGAAGGCCGACAGAGAGGGGGTCTTTTCCATGGCCATCAGTCTGAAATACCGTGCACTCAGCGGGGAGACGAGGCCGTGGACGCTCCGGGAGAACCTCCAGGGCAAGCCGATCGACCGGCCGATCCATCCGATGCTGGTCCACTTCCCGATCGCCCTTCACCATCGGGGCGCTGGGCCTCGATGTGCTGTCGCGGATCGGGACGTTCCCGCCGGCTCCGCTCGCCGCGACCTGGCTGATCCTGGGATCCCTGGCTGGGTTCGCCGGTGCTGCGCTCACCGGCCTCGTGGAGCGATCGACGATGCGGGACGGATCTCGGATCCACACCCTGGCCACCCGTCACATGCTTCTCCAGTACGCGGCGGTAGCCGTCTTCCTCGCGGACCTCGGGATCCGCTGGTCGAACCGACACGACGTCCACGCAAGCTTCGTGTGGATCGCGCTGGATCTGATCGGGGCCTGGTGATGACCGTGGCCTCCGGCATCGGCGGCCAGATGGTCTTCAAGATCGGGTACCGCGGCCTGGGCGGCGACTGACGCTCAGCGCGATTCGATCCATCGATTCGTCTACACGTTTGCGGCCCCTCACTCGTTGATATCTGGGTCATGGCAAGTATGGGAAACTCACCAGCCGAGCTGGGCATCCGCGAGGAACAGGCGGTGAAAGGTTCGGCGGCGTCGTTCGAGGAGTTCTCAGGGTCGAGCAACTCCGCCTCCACCGGGTCCTGTTCGCCATCACCGGGAGTCGACAGGAAGCGGAGGACATCGGGCAAGAGGCGTTCCTCAGGGCGTGGGAGCGGTGGGACCGAGTCAGCGATATGGACGACCCGGCCGGCTACCTGCATCGAACGGCGATCAACCTTTTCCGCGATCGTTCCCGAAGACTCGTGCTCGGCTTGAGGCGTGCTCTGCGCATATCGCCGGGGCCGGACGAATACGAGGCGTTCGAGGCACGTTCGGTCGCGGCGTCGGTCCTCGGCTCGGTTCCCCCGAGACAACGCGCCGCGATCGTCCTGACCGAGGCGCTCGGATACTCGGCCGACGAGGCGGGGAGGCTCCTCGGCATCAAGGGCTCGACCGTTCGGGCGCTCCACTTCCAGGCGCGCTCGGCGCTCAGGAGCTCGAAGGAGACCATCGATGGATGACCTGCAAACGCTGGTCCACAACGAGATGGACCGGGCCGGCTCGCCCCGGTACTCGTTCGACGACCTCGGCCGCCGTCGCGATAGAAAGCGAAGGAACCAGCGCATCACGGCGGGCGTGGTCGGCATCGTCGTCGCGCTCCTGAGTCTCGCGACTCTTGCGCGTGCGTTCCTGGGAGGAGAGCGCCCCGCGAAACAGCCGACGCCTTCACCCTCACGCCAGGGCATCTTCGCGCATGTCGGCGGGTGGATCGTCTACGGGGACTGGCGCCTCCCCAATGGGATCTGGGCGGTGAGCCCCACCCGGTCAGGGGATCCCGGAGACCAGATCCAGCTGAGTGAGCGCAGTGGGGAGCCTCTGGGGTGGTCGACCGATGGGTCCAAGCTCCTCATTCTTCGGCAAGTGCCGGACGCGAATCGGGACCCCGTCGTCGAGCTCGACCTCTTCATCCTAAACGCCGACGGCACCGAGACGCGTGTGACGAGGGAGCGCAACTGGATCACGGGCTCGATCTCACCCGATGGATCTCAGGTCGTCTACGTGGCCGGGTTTGACGGGCACATGTACACCGTCGATACAGATGGAAGCGAGCCTCGTCTCCTCCTGGCCAGTTCCCGGATGTTGTACAACCCGGCGTTTTCCCCCGATGGTACGCAGATCGCGTATTTCGACGGCTGGGGCGACAACAGCCACAGCCTCCGGGTCATGAACGCAGACGGGACGGGTGTTCGGGTCTTGTTCGACCAGGCCCCGAAGCGGGTAGGGCATGTTGACGATCTCGTCTGGTCCCCGAACGGCTCGCGCCTTGCATTCTCCGCCCAGGAAGGTGGGATATGGGTCGTCGGCGTCGACGGCTCTGGATTGACCAAGGTGATCCCGCACGGGGTGAACCCCGCCTGGTCGCCGGACGGCTCACGCATCTCGTACCAGTCTGTCGTCGGCGGTGTTGGGCTCGGCATGCTCGAGATCGCGACCCTTGTCGGGGGGCACGTCCAGCAGTTTGGCTACGGCGGATCCGGGCCGTGGAATCCCCTACCCGTGTCGGGCCCCGGGAACCAGGGAGCGACGGCGACCGCGGGGCGAGGCTATGCCGGCCCGTTCGTCTCAATCCTCGCGCTGTTGGCAGTTGTGGGACTCGTCGTGCTTGCCCGTCGATCAAGGAGGAAGATCACCGAGCCGTGACCTGACTGAGCTAACGCCACACGGCCGGCAGCTCCGACCAGAGCACCTCCCCGGCGCCGAGCCACGAAGCGAGCTCCTCGATCGATCGCCGGGCGGCGGGCCAGTCATCGGAGCGAGCGTCCGACTGGGCATGGACCGCATGTACTCGGAGAACGCTCGCCCGGCGGTCGAACGCCGGGTCGATCCTGCCGACGAGACGGTCGCCGCGCAGGATCGGCAACACGAAATACCCGAACTCGCGCTTGGCCTTCGGCACGTAGATCTCCAAACGGAATCGCATGTCGAACAGCCGCTCCGTGCGATCACGATCAGAGATGAGGTCGTCGAAGGGCGAGAGCAGCGTGGTTCGTCCACGGAACGTCGCGTCGAGGAGATCGCGGTGCGTCACCCATCGCCCCGACAAGCCGTCGACCTCAACCGGCACGATGACCCCGGAGCGAGTGAGCCGATCGATAGCCAGTTTCCTACCCGGCGGAGGTCCGTCGAACAGCATGCCGATGCGCTCGAGGCGATCGATACCGCGCGCATGGAGTTGACGGGCCGCCAGCTCCTGCGTCGCCTCGAGCCCCGGTCGGCCGTTCGAGGCGGGAAGGGATCGCTCGGCGAGATCCCAGACACGCTGCTGACCGTCACGCCCCACGATCATTACCCGGCCCTGGAACCACAGGATGTCGAGCAGCATCGGCACGTTCTGGCCCTCGTCGTTCCAGCCGCCCGTCTGCCACCCTTCCACGGCACGATTCTCGAGGTCCCGGGCGCGCAGCGGACCGCGGCGCCGCAACTCATCGAGCACGTATCGCACGAACGCGTCGTTGGCACGGAGCCACGCACGGACGTACGCGTGGCGCGTCAGATCGTCGTGCGGGTAGCGCCGCATCGAGATCCGATGCATCGGCAGGTCAGCGGTCGGCAGGATGTGCGCCCGGTACTCGAAGACCTCGCGGTCGCGCCACAGCAGGCGTTCGAGCTCGGCGACGCGGAATCGGCGCCCCAGCCGGCTCCACAGGACGAGATGCTCCGTGCGCGCGACGACCGAGGTCGGATCCATCTGGACCATGCCCAGCCGATGGACGGTCTCGACGAGCGACGACGCTCGGGGGGCGGCCAGGAGCTGCCCCGTCACCGCGAGCCTGCGCGCGCGACGTCGGGAGAGGCGGAGGGCGTCCGGCACGCGGTAGAGACTACCCGGCGCGGCCGACGGACTTCCTCATTCTGAAGGGACCGACATCACCACAGGGGTCGTAAGACTGGACGGCTACCGCCCCTGAGATCGCCGCTGGTCGGATTGGGCCGGCGCCCCTTCCATGCCGGCTTCCTCCAACAGCAGCCACTCCACGAACCGCTCGTTGCCCAGGGCGCCGAAACCTTCGTCGAGACCCCGCCGCAGCCGAACGAGGTCGATGGCCTCCGCGGCTGAGTAGCCCAGGAGCATCAAGGCCCGAGCGACCACGATGCCCGAGCGGTTCAGACCCTGCACACAGTGAACCAGTACTCGGTGCCCGCCCTGCACTAGGTCCGCGACCAGCCTGGCGACCTGCCGCGTCTTGGGGTCGACCGTGTCCGCGTCGTCAATAGGGAAGTGAACGTACAGATGATTCTCCGGCACGGGCGGGGACCACGTGTATTCCCAGTCATCGAGCGCCACGATCGCGTCAACACCGAGTGAAGCGAAGTCGTGTGGCTCTACCAGCTTCTTGGACAGGAACAGCCCTGGCAGTACCTCGAAGGTCTGAAACTGCCAGTCCGCGGGGAGCTTGAGGTTCTTCTTCTCCACAGGGGCATCCTAGAAGGACCGCCGGTCGAATCCACCTCAAGTGGTTCAAGTTCCGATCAGGGCTCGCGCAGCATGCCGTCGTAGTTCCGTCGAGGTCCCGTGACGACCGGGAAACAAGGCGAGATGACGCCGCAGGCGAACGCAAGAGTGAATGTCACAGGCCACGGCAGGGCGGAGAAAGCGGCCCTGCTACCTTGCAAGGTGGGGTCTCGGGTTCAAATCGCGTCGCCCGCTCCATACACGAGGTCGCGTAAACTAGCCGCGGCCCGGATCACCGGGCCGTTTCGGCGGGGTGGCCGAGTGGTTAGGCAAGGGTCTGCAAAACCCTGTACACCGGTTCAATTCCGGTCCCCGCCTCGAGATCCCGCGTAGGATCGGGGGCTCGGGCGCTTAGCTCAGGGGTAGAGCGCTTCCTTGACGCGGAAGAGGTCAGAGGTTCAAATCCTCTAGCGCCCACCA
>JBIOXZ010000214.1:0-3394 GCA_044869895.1 Actinomycetota bacterium
CGGGGACATCCACGCGCTCCCGGCGTACCTCCGCGGATCGAATACGGTCCACGCGGAACGTCCGCACCTCGCCCGAGCGGTCGTCGTGCGCCGCGAGGTACCAGCGACCGCCATGGAACACCAGGCCGTACGGCGCGACCGTGCGCTCGGACTCCTCGCGTCCGGGCGTCGCGTACCGGATCGCCACGCTTCGCTTGGCGCGGATCGCGGCCGCCAGCGTGAGGACGACGTCGGTCGCCGGCGGCTGCGGCTCCCTGGTCCTCCAGGTCAATCCCAGGCTCCCCTCGAGGGCGCCGACCCGCTCGCGAAGCTCGGTCGGAAGCACGCGGAGGATCTTGGCGAGCGCCTCGTCGACGGCCGGTCCCTCGGTCGAGATCCCGGTCTGACGGCTGACGATCAGCCCCAGGACCACAGCCGTCGCCTCGGCGTCGGTGAGCATGAGCGGCGGGAGCTTGAACCCCGGACGCAGGCGGTACCCGCCGTATGGCCCCCGCTCGGCCTCGAGGGGGATGCCCAGCTCCTCGAGCTTGACGGCGTACCGGCGAACCGTGCGGGGGTCGACCTCCAGGCGCTCGGCCAGCTCCCGTCCGCTGACGCGCCCCCGCGTCTCGAGCAGCTCAAGCATGGCCAGGAGCCTGGTCGCGGGTCTCGACGCGCCGAACACCGATCACCTCCGCCGGATCGAACGTTCCCCGAACGTTGACACGATACGTCGGGAATAGGACCGAAAGCGTCCTCATCCCAACCTAGCCTGCTGGTCAAGGCGGCGGAGTACGCCGCGGCATGAGAGGGAGGAGGCGCCATGACCCCGCCGAAGCGTTTAGACCAGGACATCCGGCCGTTCCGGATCGACGTCCCGGATGCAGACCTCGAGGACCTCAAGAACCGTCTGGCGCGAACCCGGTGGCCCGACCAGCCGTCCGGAGTCGGGTGGGGTTACGGGACGCCGCTCGAGTACGTCCGCGAGATGGCCGAATACTGGCGGACCTCCTTCGACTGGCGCAAGGAGGAGGCCCGGCTGAACGAGTTCCCCCAGTTCACGACGACGATCGACGGCGCGAGCGTGCACTTCCTCCACGTCCGTTCGCCCGAGCTGAACGCCATGCCACTGATCCTCACCCACGGCTGGCCGGGCTCGGTGGCGGAGTTCCTCGACCTCGTCGGGCCGCTCACCGATCCCCGGTCGTACGGGGGCGATCCGGCCGATGCCTTCGACCTGGTGATCCCCTCGATCCCCGGCTACGGGTTCTCCGGCCCCACCCTCGACACGGGATGGGACAGCGCGCGGACTGCCGGGGCGTGGGACGAGCTGATGAAGCGCCTGAGATACGAGCGGTATGGGGCGCACGGCGGGGACGCCGGCGCCCTCATCACTCGGGAGCTCGGCATCCTGAAGCCCGACGGCCTGGTCGGCGTGCACCTCCTGCAGATCTTCGCGTTCCCGTCGGGGGATCCGAACGAGATGGCCGAGCTGACCGATTTCGAGCGGCAGGGCATGGAGATCCTCGCCAACTTCGACGCCATCTCCGGCTACGTGAAGATCCACCAGACCCGGCCGCAGACGCTCGCCTACGGGCTCACCGACTCTCCGGCCGGGCAGCTCGCATGGAACAGCGAGCTGTTCATGGGGTTCCGCGGCGAGAACGTGGACAACGTGGACCGGGACCGGTTCCTCACCCATGTGACGATCTTCTGGGTGACCGCGACGGCGGGGTCCTCTGCCCGACAGTACTACGAGGATGCGCGCACGGGAGCGGGCTACCGGGAGGTGCCGAACGACACGCCAACCGGTGTCTCGGTGTTCCCCAACGACTTCCGCTCGGTCCGGACGTTCGCCGAGCGCTCGAACAACATCGTGCACTGGTCGACGTTCGATCGGGGCGGCCACTTCGCCGCCTCGGACGCCCCCGACCTGCTGGTGGGCGACCTGCGCGAGTTCTTCCGGCGGTTCCGATGAGTTCCGCTATCAGGGCCGGTCTGGACTGATCAACGAAGGTTCAACGCGTTGTCCACACGACATCGAAGGGGAGGAGACATGACTTCTGCGATCGAGGCCGAGGGCCTGGTCAGGACGTTCGGAAAGGTCCGAGCGCTGGACGGCATCGACATGGTGGCCCGGGAGGGCACCGTGTTCGGGCTGCTCGGGCCGAACGGCGCGGGGAAGACGACGGCCATCCGGGTGCTGTCGACGCTCATCCGACCCGACGCGGGCCGGGCAACGGTGGGCGGGTACGACGTCGTCCGGGACCCGGCCAAGGTGCGAAGCCTGATCGGCCTCACCGGGCAGTACGCGGCCGTCGACGAGCTGCTGTCGGGCCAGGAGAACCTGTTCATGCTGGGAAGGCTCCTCGGCTTCCCCACGAAGGTCGCGCGGGCCCGGGCCAAGGAGCTGCTGGAGGCGTTCGACCTCTCGGAAGCGGCCACCAAGTACGTCAAGACCTACTCGGGCGGGATGCGGCGCCGGCTCGACCTCGCCGCGAGCTTGGTGGGCCGGCCGAGGTTCCTGTATCTGGACGAGCCCACGACGGGCCTCGACCCTCGGAGCCGGCTCGAGCTCTGGGGCATGATCAGGGCGCTCGTCGCGGAGGGAACGACCGTCCTCCTGACCACCCAGTACCTGGAGGAGGCCGATCGGCTCGCGGACGAGATCGTGGTCATCGATCACGGCCGGGTGATCGCGGCGGGCACGCCGCAGCAGTTGAAGACCCGGATCGGCGGGCAGGTCCTCCAGGCCCGGCCGGCCGACCCCGCCGATCTCCCCGAGACCGAGAAGATCCTCGCCACCTATGCCGACGGTGACGACGGCACGCACACGGACGGGCAGGTCGTGAGCATCTCGATCGACGACAGGTCGGCCCTCGGCCGTGTGGTGCGCCGACTCGACGAGGAGGGGATCGCCATCGACGACCTATCGCTCCGTCGCCCGAGCCTGGACGAGGTGTTCCTGGCCATCACCGGGCATCTCGCCGAGACGGACCCGACAACCGACGAGGCACACCACGAACCGAACGAGAGGAGCCGAGCATGAGCACCGCGACCCTGGCGCCGTCTGCGCATCCGAACGTCGTCCGCAACACCCTAACGATCGCCCGACGCAACCTGCTGCACATCAAGGCCACGCCCGAGCAGCTCGTCGAGATGTCGATCCAGCCGCTCATGTTTCTCGTGCTGTTCGTGTACGTGTTCGGCGGGGCCATCGCCGGCTCCAGCCGCGAGTACCTGCAGTTCGCGCTCCCGGGGATCCTGGTCCAGAGCGTGTCGTTCCTCCCGTTCACCACGGCCATCGCCCTGAACGTCGACTTCCAGCGGGGCGTGATCGACCGGTTCCGCTCGCTACCGATCACCCGTTCGGCGGTGATCGGCGGGCGGATCGCGGCGGACGGCGTGAGGATCG